>JBGPLD010000189.1:0-4113 GCA_041486325.1 Gammaproteobacteria bacterium | reverse complement strand
CGTTTCCATCGCGAGGGCTGCCCGGTAGTAGGCGAGCGACTGCGACAGAGCCGAGCAAGCTTCGGAGGTTTCGTTCATCTTGCTCTGCACCGTGGCCAGTTGAAAGGAGAGCTTGCTAGCGGTCCAATAGTCTCTGGATGAATCCGCGTCGGCCGAGGAGGCGGGCACCAGCGCCGAGCCGCCAAGTAGAATTGCAGCAATCAGGGTAGCGAGTTTCCGTTGAGCGACCATGGTTTTCCCCAAAGTTGTCCTGTCTGAACGTAGCTAAAGCAAATCGGATGCCAGGTTCGGACGGTTTCCAAAGGCGATTTTGGGTCTTTGGGTGCTCTATAATGTGAAATAGTTGGCCCCGCATGCCCGCTAAGTACCGGGGTTTTCATTCCGAAGGAAGAGGCGACGACCGGGCGCGATATAAATATCTGATTTTATATACATATATTTTGCCTCGCTTGGTTGACGACATTCGGACATCAAAAGCGCTCTCCTCAACACCCCTGGACTGTTGCGCGCAAACGGAGCACGGCATGAAACTCAGTGAACAGCAAGTCGAGCGGTTCGAGCGCGAAGGGTATCTTTTCTTTCCCGACCTATTCACTAGGACGGAAATCAAGATACTGGCCGACGAAGTCCCGAATCTGTACGTTCAGCGCAGGCCCGAGAACGTGCGCGAGAAGGGCAGTGAGGCGGTGCGCACGAACTTCGCCGCGCACATGTACAGCTACCCGTTCGCTAAGCTCGCGCGCCATCCGCGCATGATCGAGCCGATCATGCAACTCTTCGCCGAAGAGTTGTACATGCACCAGTTCAAGATCAACGGCAAGATGGCTTTTGACGGTGATGTCTGGCAGTGGCACCAGGACTACGGTACCTGGAAGAACGACGACCTGATGCCCGAAGCGCGGGCGATGAACGTCGCGATCTTCCTCGACGCAGTCAACGAGTTCAATGGACCGCTAATGCTCATTCCCGGCAGCCACAAGCTCGGCGTGATCGAGGCTGATCACGACACTTCGACAACGAGCTATCCCTTGTGGACGATCAACCACGACACGATCAGAAAACTCGTTGAGCGCGGCGGCATCGTGGCTCCAAAAGGGTCGCCCGGGTCGATGATTCTGTTTCACTCCTGCCTGGTGCATGCGTCCACCTCCAATCTCTCTCCGTGGAATCGGGTCAGCGTTTATTTGAGTCTGTGCGCGGTGTCGAACCACATCCGCCGCTTCAAGCGTCCGGAATACATAGCGCACCGGGATTTCACGCCGATCCGCTGCCTGCCGGACGATTGCCTGCTGAAGGAATACGAAGTTCCGCTGCCCTGGAAGAACGGCACGCCCGAAGAGGCGTTGAAGCCGGACTCCGCATTCTCTGCGGTTCAGGATCTTGAATTAACGCCCCGATGAATCTCCACGCAAAGCTCCAGGATCGCGAAGCGCAGGGCAATCCGCTCAGGATCGGGGTGATCGGTGCGGGAAAATTCGCGGCCATGTACATCGCACAGGTGCCGAAAACTCCCGGCGTGCATCTTGCAGGCATCGCCGATCTCTCGCCCGACAATGCCCGCGCCAATCTCGAGCGCGTGGGGTGGAAGCCGGAAGCCCATGCTGCGGCGACGCTGGACGCGGCGCTGAAAGAAAGGCGCACGCACGTTTCGGAGGACTGGCGCGCCCTCGTGGCGCATCCGGCGATGGATATCGTAATCGAGGCCACGGGAAATCCGGCGGCGGCGGTCGAGCACGCCCTCGCCGCATTCAGCAACGGCAAGCACGTGGTGATGGTGACCGTCGAGGCGGATGCTTTGTGCGGCCCGCTGCTCGCGAAAAAAGCGCGCGAGGCCGGAGTCGTCTACAGCCTCGCGTACGGAGACCAGCCGGCAATCATCTGCGATCTTGTGGACTGGGCGCGCACGGCGGGATTTTCGGTTGTCGCCGCGGGCCGCGGCCACAAGTGGCTTCCGCATTTCGCGCAATCCACGCCGGAAACGGTTTGGGGGTATTACGGACTCACTCCCGAGCAGGCCCGCGCCGGCGGGCTCAACCCGAAGATGTTCAACTCTTTCCTTGACGGCTCGAAGCCGGCGATTGAAACCACGGCAGTGTGCAATGCCACCGGACTGACACCCGCGCCCGAAGGGCTGACGTACCCGCCCGCATCGATAGATGACCTGCCTGCCGTGATGCGGCCGAAAACGGAAGGCGGAATTCTTCACCACAAGGGACAGGTCGAAGTGGTTTCGTCGCTCGAGCGCGACGGCCGCCCGATTCCCCAGGATATCCGCTTCGGCGTGTGGGTCGTGTTCGAGGGCGAGACAGAGTACATCCGGCGATGCTTCACGGAATACGGAGTTCAGACCGATTCCTCCGGCAAATATGCATGCATGTACAAGCGCTGGCACCTGATCGGACTCGAAGTCGGCGTGTCGGTCGCCTCGGTCGGCTTGCGCGGGGAGCCGACCGGCTGCGCGACCGGCTTTCGCGCCGACGCGGTGACCACGGCAAAGCGCAACCTCAAAGCCGGCGAGATTCTGGATGGCGAAGGCGGATTCACAGTGGTTGGAAAACTGATGCCCGCGGCGGATTCGCTTGCGCTCGGCGCCCTTCCGCTCGGCCTCGCGCACCGGGTGAAGCTCATCAACCCGTTGAAGGCCGGCCAGACTGTTCGCTGGACGGACGTCGCCTACGATGCCGGCAGCGACGCCGTGCGGGTGCGCCGCCAAATGGAGGCGATTTTCGCCGGTTTGAAGCAGCGGGCGGCCTGAGGCGGGCGGAGCCGGACCCGGAGCATGCGCGTCGCGCAAGCAATTCTCGCAATTTCCGGCCAGATATAGTGTAATTGGGACTGGGTTCGGAAGCTTGCCCCGGGATCGGGCTGCTTTTCTGCGCGATGCAGGGAGAAGTTCAATGGGAACCACATCCAGACCGCTGACACTGGTGCACGACACGAGCGAAGCCAAGCTCGCGCCGCTCAAGATCATGATCATCGACGATCAGTCCACCGGGCGCATCGTGCTGAGCGAGATCATGCGCAGCCTGGACGCGAGCCTCGAGGTGGTGACATTCGCCGACCCCGTGGAGGCGATCGAGTTCGCCCGCAAGCATCCGGTGGACATGGTGCTGACGGATTACAAGATGCCGAACATGGACGGCATCGAGGTCATTCGCAGGCTGCGCCGGATCTTCGGCTACGAAGACGTGCCGATAATCTGCATCACCGTGGTGAGCGACCGCGATGTTCGTTACCGCGCGCTCGAGGCCGGAGCAACCGATTTTCTCATCCGCCCCATCGACCGGCTTGAGTGCGGTGCGCGCTGCCGCAACCTGTTGAGCCTGCGCCGGCACGAGCTCCTTAAGAAGAACCGCACCCGGATCCTCGAGGAGAAGATCGACGAGGCCACGCGCGAGCTGCGGCGGCGCGAGGTCGACACGCTGTTCCGGCTGGCCAAGGTGGCCGAGCAGCGCGACAGGGTAACGGGAATGCATCTCGTGCGAATGGCCAAGTACTCTGCGATCATCGCCAAGAATGTCGGCCTCTCGCCCGCCGAGCAGGAGGCGATCGAGCTGGCTGCGCCGATGCACGATATCGGCAAGATCGGCATTCCCGACCGTATCCTCCAGAACCCGGGTAAGCTCGTCGACGAGGATCTGCTCATCATGCAGTCGCACGCCCGCATCGGCTATGAAATGCTCAAGGACAGCTCGTCCGGATTTCTGCAATTGGCCGCGATGATCGCGCTCGGTCATCACGAAAAATTCGACGGCAGCGGCTATCCCACCGGCTTGAAGGGCGAGCATATACCGATCGAGGCACGCATCGTGGCAATCGCGGACGTCTACGACGCGCTGACCTCGGTGCGTCCATACAAGCCGGCCTGGCCGGTTGCCGACGCGCTGGCTTACGTGCAACAGCAGGCCGGCCAGCATTTTGACCCGCGCTTTGTCGGCGTCATGGTCATGAGCCGGGACGAGATCGCCGAAATCGGCCAGCAGTTCGCGGACCTGTCGGCGCAATAGCCACGGACGCCTTTCGTCCATGATAGGGAAATCCATCCTCGCCCGCATGCGCGATCGCTGGTCCGCGCGTCCGGACAGCGAAACCGAACAGGCGATCGTCCGGCTG
>JBGPLD010000188.1:0-4113 GCA_041486325.1 Gammaproteobacteria bacterium | reverse complement strand
CTTGCCCTGCAGCCAGGCGCCGAAATCCCGCGACTGGCGCTCGAGGTCGCCGAAGCTGATCGTCTTGCCCATGTTGTAATAGGCGGGACGATCGCGGTACTTCGCGACGCTCTTCTCGAACAGATCCCCGACCGAGCGATACTGGCGGTAGTCGATCTCGGCGGGAACGCCCGGCGGATAGTGCTTGAGCCAGATCCTTTCCATGTCTCCGTCCTCTTTCCGCGCCTTCTTCCGGGCGCCTGCCCGAGCCGGGATGCAGAAGCTGGCAGAGAGTCCCGGCCCCGGCTGCTAGATTATCGCGTTGGCGCGCCGGACGCTTGCGATCATGCTGCTCACCAGCAGAAATTCCCTGCGGCCCTCCCGGGTCGCCGCCTGCCGGCGCAGCTCGTCGAAATTCGCCCTGCGCTCCGCCTCGGTCTTCGCGGCAAGGCGTTTCAGGTTCTTGATCGAGTATTCCTGCACGTATTCCAGGTTGACCGTGCGCCGCTGGCGCACGTAGAGATCGAGCAGCGCGTCGCCAGCCTCGCCGCGGCAGACTTTGGCGAGCTTTTGCGACAGGTTGATCGCGTCGTGGATGCCGCCGTTCAGCCCGAACGCCCCCATCGGATTGTTCAGGTGCGCGGCGTCGCCCGCGAGCAGCACGCGGCCGGCGCGGAAATCCTTGGCCACCCGCTGGTGCACCCTGTAGATGCTTTTGTACTTGATCGGGTAACGCCCCGCCTTCGGCATGAAGCCCTGCATGCGGCGCTCGACCGTCTCCTCCGACAGCGTCACCGCGTCCTCCTCCTCGGGCGGCACCGGGAAGATGACCCGCCAGATCCCGGGCGGCCCGTCGTCGGGCATCTTGAAGAGCGCGGCCCATTCATCCGGATCGGCGACATACGCGTTCAAGGTGTAACCGTGCGGCGCATAGTCATAGATCGTGCTCGCCACGACAAATCGCTCGGGCCAGGTAAAGCCCTCGAATTCCACGCCAATGCACTTTCGAATTATGCTGCGGCCGCCGTCCGCCCCGACCAGCCAGTCGGCTTCGTATTTCTCGATGCCGGCCGGAGTTTCTGCCGTCACCGTCACCTTGTCGGAGGCTTGCGATAATCCTGTCACGTCGTGCGAAAAGCGCACTTCGACGTTGGCGCAGGCCTTCAGCTTGTCGAAGATGATGGGCGTGAGTCGATGCTGCTCGAGGTGCAGGCGGTAGGGATAGGGCGTCAGGTCCGCGATTTCCGACACGTCCCACTCGACGATCAGTCCCGCCTTCCTGTCGCGTATCTGCCAGCGCGGGACCTTGATCGCGGTCTTGAGCATCTCGTCGGTGACGCCGTAGGGCGCCATCATCTCGAGCGACGGAGGGTGGTAGGTGCCCGCGCGCAGATCGAGGGTAAGGCCGGGCTCGGCCTCTAGCACCAGCACCGGAATATCGCACTTGGCGAGCGCAAGGGCCGTCAGCAAACCTACCGGCCCGGCACCGGCGACGATGACCTGGGGTTTGTTTTTCATTGCGCGATTCTGCAGGATTGCGCCGCGTCTTGCAGGATTTCCCCGCGGACGCTCGCCGGCGTCAGGTTGCCGCCTCCGCCGAACGGATGCGGCGCGCAAGGGCGATGCAGGCGAGCGTCCCGGCCGCCGAGACGATCCCCACCGCCCAGTAGTTCGTGAGCGCACCTTCGGCGGACCGGCCGATGATGACGCTGGCGACGAACGAAGCAAGGCCCGCGGCCAACTGCTGGATCGACGAATTGAAGCTCATGACGCTGCCGCGCAACCGCGGCTCGGCGCCCGAGGTTACGAGCGCCATCGCCGGCACCATGCGCGCCGAGGACGTGGAAAACATGAGCATCGAGACGAACACGGCGACGGCGAGCGGCGAGCGCGGCAGGCTGGTCATCAATAGCGCGGAGAACGCCATGCTTACCGCGGCCGCAGCGAACACCCGGCGCCTGCCGACGCGGTCGCTCAAGCCTCCGACCCAGCGCGCCGCGGCGAGCGAGGCGAGCCCGGCGATCAGATACACCGCGGGCAGTTCCCCTTCGCTCACCCCGACGTTTGCCACCAGGTAAGGGGCGATGAATGGAAACAGCAGGAAGCCGGAAAAAATAAGCAGCGCGGAGAACGAGAAAACCCGCAGGTGATTCGGCCGGCCGAAGACGGCTCGCAACTGGGCCAGCATGCCCTCCTCGCGCCCGGCTTCGAGGTGCGCGCGCACCGGCGGAATCGCGAACCAGGACGTGAGCAGGATCGCGATGCACAGCACGGCGAGAAACAGATAGGGCGCGCGCCAGGTAAAGTAGAGCGCAAGATACAGGCTGATCGGTACGCCGGCGATCGAGGCGATCGAGAACGCCGACATCACCGCGCCGAACGCCCGGCCGCGCCGGCATTCCGGGACGACGTCGCCGACGATGGTGTAGATGTTCGCCGCGATCACTCCGCCGAAGGCGCCCGCCACGGCGCGCGCCGCGAGCAGACCCGGGTAGCTCTGCGCGAGAGCGCACGCGAGCATCGTCGCCGCGAAGCAGCCCAATGTCGCGAGCAGCACGGTCTTGCGGTCGAAGCGGTCCACGACGAACGCCGAGAAAAAGCCCGATAGCCCCGCGGTCACCGTGTAGATCGAGACAAGAAATCCGAGCTGGGTCGGAGAGATTTCGAATTGCCGCATGAGCTGGGTGCCGAGCGGCATCAGCACCATGAAGTCCACGATCTGGCTGAACTGCACGCCGGCCAGTGCAAGCAGCACAAGCCATTCGCGCGATTCCTGCCGCGGCGCCGTCATGGACGTGGCGGCGTGCCCGGCGCCGCGCGCGCGCGGATGAATCCCGCCATGACGATGGCGCCCACGCCGAGGCTGCAGAACGCAAGGCCCCACGCGCGCGGACTGGAGTTGCCGCCGGCGAAGTCGAGCACGGCGCCGAAGACGAGCGGCGCGACAAAGCCGGCGCCGAAGCCCATCATCGAATGCACCGCCATGGTCGCGCCGCGGATGCGCTCATCGGCGCGCGTGATGACGCCCGCCGTCAGCGCCGAAGAGTCGCCCATGATGAGGCACAGATGCAGCATGGCGAGAGCCGCGAGCGCGTACCACGGCAATACGGAGGCAAAGCCGAGCATGCAGGTAAGCAGGCCCGAGGCGAGCATCGCCTTCCAGATCAGCCGCTCGCGGCCGTGGCGAATCGCCAGCTCGTTGCCGAATACGCTCGCCGCCGGCGCCAGCAGGTTTGCGATCGCGGCGATCGTGACCGGAGTCCACGCCGACGCGCTCCCCGCGCCGGCCGCGGCGGGCAGCCCCTGCGCGAAAACAAAGAACGCGACGAGCCACGAGCGCGATCCGAACAACTCCCAGCAGTGCACGGCGTAGCCGAGGATGTAGGGCCGGACCTCGGCGCTGCGCAGCACCGGCCGGAAATCAAGCACGTGCGAATCATGAACATGCGCGGGCGTCCTCGGCGGCAGTCCGATCACCACCATCAGCCCGGCCGCAATCGGCCCGATCGCGCCCAGCCCGAAGGCCCAGCGCCAGCCCAGCGTATCGGCGATCCAGCCCGAGCCCAGGATGGACAAGCTGGTGCCCAGCCCGAATGCGGCAGTATAGAAAGACACCGCGCGGCTCTGCGCCTTGCCCGTCACGTTGTCGGTAAGCGCCCGCAAACCCGGCATATAAGTGCCGGCAATGCCTGCGCCTGCGAGCAGTTGCAGTAGCGACGCCGAGACCAGTCCCTGCGCGAACCCCGCCATGCCGGCGAGCGCGAGCGCTGCGACAAGGCAGGAAGCGAGATAGATGCGCCGCGCGTCGATACGGTCGGTAAGGCTGGTGAGCAGCGGCACCGCGGCCATGTAGCCGGCGAAAAACGCGCCGCTGACGAATCCAGCCTGCGAATTATTGAGCGCCCACTCCGCCTGCAGCCTCGGGAGCAGCGTGGCGTAAGCGGAGAACCCGGCCATGCTCGTCACGTGCGCGAGACACATCCAGGCGATGACTCGCCACGCCGCGGAAGACATGCTTATTTGTGCTTGAACTTCGGCTTGCGCTTCTCGACGAATGCCGCCATGCCTTCCTTCTGGTCCTCGGTGGCGAAGAGCGCATGGAACAGCCGGCGCTCGAACATCATGCCTTCGGCG
>JBGPLD010000187.1:0-4116 GCA_041486325.1 Gammaproteobacteria bacterium | reverse complement strand
CGTGCAGATCGTCGTGCCCGGCGCCGTGAACGACAAGGAGCGATCGCTGTTCCAGCAGCTCGCGAATAGCGCGACGTTCAATCCGCGCGGCCATTTCGAGCAGGGGGTGAAACATGAGCACTGAGCGCATTGAGACCGTGTGGCTGGACGCGCATTGCGAAGTTTCGCTCGCGGAGCTCGCGCAGTTGTCCGGCCTCACGCAAGGCGAATTGCGCGAACTCGTGGAGTACGGCGTCCTGGTTCCGAGCAATCCGCGCGAGGCGCAATGGACTTTCAGCGGCGAGTGCGTCGCGACCGTGCAGACCGCGCACCGCCTGCGCGAGGGCTTCGACCTCGATCCCAATGCCTTGTCGCTGGCGCTGGGATTCCTCGAGCGCATACGCGCGCTCGAGGCGGAACTGCGCGAGTTGCGCGCGCAATTGCCGCACGGGATTCCCTAGATTTCAGCGGTCCTCGGCGTCCCGCATGTTCTGGTCAAGCAAGGCTTCGCGGCCTCGATCTGTGATCGTAAAACCGCCCAATCCGTCCGGTTTTGCGAAGCCGAACGCGCCAAGCTTGCCTATAACGCTTGCTGGAACGGGGGGCGGATCACGTTTCGCATCGGCGGCTCCCTTCATCTGGCGCAGCCAGTCATAATCCTCTGGCGTCAGGGGGGAAACCATGACTATGATCCTGCCTTGAAACGAATGGGAAGAATAGCATGGCCGCCGCCGGAGAGCTGACAAGAGGTCAGCGCCGAATTCGTTGATTTACGCGGCGAAAAAATGCAACGCCGACCCCGTATATACTGCCGGACGATATGATCAACATGGCTTTTCTTCGAAAAGGAATTCTCGGCCGCGCCCTGCGGTTCCGGAACTTCCTGGCGTTTTCCAGGAGCGCGAATCCCAATCCGGCCGGCGCAGGGTCCCGCGCTTCGGCATCGCTGCTGCGCGCGACGCTCGAATCCACCGCGGACGGACTTCTCGTCGTCGACAACAAAGGGGCGATAACGGTTCACAACCAAAGATTCGCCGAGATGTGGCGCATCCCGCCGCACGTCCTCTCGTCCGGGAACGACGCCGATGCCCTGCGCTTTGTGCTCGATCAACTGAAGGATCCCGGCGGATTCCTGCTCAAGGTGCGGGATCTGTACGCAATGCCCGATCAGGAGAGCTTCGACACGCTCGAATTCAAGGACGGGCGGATTTTCGAGCGCTATAGCCGGCCGCAGATCGTCGAAGGCCGCGGGGTCGGCAGGGTATGGAGCTTTCGGGATATCACGGATAGAAGGCAGGCCGAGGACCAGCAGCGCCAGAGCGAAGAGCGGCTGCGCCAGCTGCTGGGGCTGACGTCCGACTGGTATTGGGAGCTGGACGAGCAATTCCGCTTCATATCGAGGCACGACCTGGATGGGCCGCAATTCGACCGCGCGGCCGCGGAGGAAAGAATAACGCGCTGGGAGCTGCCCGGCCTCGGGCCCATGCCGGAGGGCGCGTGGGAGAAGCACAAGGCGACGCTCGCACGCCACGAACCGCTCGAGGATTTCGTGTTCTCCCGGACCAACAAGCATGGGGAGCTGCGCTACCTGAGCGTGACCGGCAAGCCGCTCTTCGACGGTTCCGAAACGTTCAAAGGCTACCGCGGCACGGGCAAGGACGTCACCGAGCGCGAACTGGCACGAAAGGCGCTGGAGGACAGCGAATCGCGCTACCGCACGCTGTTCGATTCCCATCCCATCCCGATGTGGGTGGTGGATACGGCAACCCTGGAGTTCCTCGCTGTGAATGATGCCGCGGTCAGGCACTACGGATATACCCGGGAGGAATTCCTGTCGTTGATGGCCGACCAGCTCCGGCCGCCTGAAGACATTCCCGCGCTGATCGCTGCCTTGAAGGACGAGAGCACTGCGCCAAGACGCCGGATCGGGCGGCACCTGACGAAAAAGGGCGAACTGATCGATGTCGAGATCGTTTCCTTCAATCTCGAGTTCGCAAACCGCAAGGCCCGCCTGGGCGTGATTAACGATATTACGGAGCGCCGGAAGGCCGAAGAGATCGCGCGCATCGGCGCGCTGTACGAGAGCATGCTCGCCGCGTTCGGCCGGGACGCGCTCAGGTCCACCGAAGTCGCGGAGCTGATGAACGAGGCGGCGGCCAGCGTGGCCGGCGCGCTGGGCGTGGAGTTTTCCAAGGTTTTGCAGCTCGTTCCGCAAGGCGACGCGCTGCTGTTGTGCGCCGGCGCCGGCTGGGATCCGGGCCACATCGGCCGCGCCATGCTCAAAACCGGATCGAACTCCCACGCCGGGTATGCGTTGCGCTCGAATGAAGCGGTCATTCTCGAGGACGCGCGCACCGAAATCCGGTTTGTCCTTTCCGACCTCGACCGCGAGGCCGGGATCCTGAGCGGCATCGACGTGCTCATCCACGGCCGGGACGGTCCGTTCGGCGTGCTGAGCGCGCACACCCGCAAGCTGCGCAAATTCACCGGCGTGGACGTACATTTCATGCAATCGATCGCCCACATCCTGGGGGCCGCCATCGAACGCCGGCAGGCCGAGGAGCAGCTGGCCACCATGGCGCAGTTCGATACCGTGACGGGCCTGCCCAACCGCAACCTGTTCCGCGACCGCCTGTCCAGGGCGCTGATCGGGGCGCGCCGCAACGAGCGGCTGCTCGCGCTGATGTATCTCGACCTCGACAACTTCAAGGCCATCAACGACACGCTGGGGCATGAGATGGGCGACCGGCTCCTGAAGGCTGTGGCGGTTCGCCTGGAGACCTGCCTGCGCGAGAACGACACCATCGCCCGGCTGGGCGGGGACGAATTCACCGTTATCCTCGAGGACATCGCGCATATCGAACAGATCGACACGGTCATCCAGAAAATCCTCAATGCCTTCCGCCAGCCGATGGAGCTGGACGGCCAGGAGGTGTTCGTGTCCACCAGCATCGGCATCTCCGTTTTCCCGCATGCCGGCAGCGACGTCGAAAGCCTGCTGAAATGCGCCGATATCGCCATGTACCGTGCCAAGGGGGCGGGCCGCAATACGTTCCAGTTTTTCGACGCGAGCATGAGCGCCGAGACCAGCGAGCGCGTGGCGCTGGAGGCAAGCCTGAGGCGCGCGCTCGGCCGGCAGGAGCTGCAGCTCTACTACCAGCCCATCGTCGACCTTCGAAGCGGCGCCATGGTCGGCGTCGAGGCGCTGTTGCGCTGGCAGCATCCCGAGCTCGGGCTGGTACTTCCGGACCGGTTCATAGAGATTGCCGAGCAGACCGGGCTGATCGTGCCCATCGGGGATTGGGTCCTGCGGACCGCGTGCGAGCAGTGCATTGCATGGCAGAAAAACGGACTTCGTCCCCTTTACGTCGCGGTCAACCTTTCGGCCCGCCAGTTCAGGACTTCCGACCTGCTGGACGTCATCGCCCGCGTCCTGCGTGAGACGGGACTCAATCCAGTCCGGCTCCAGCTGGAACTGACCGAAGGGTTGCTGATGGAAAACCCGGTGGCAAGCAATGAGGTGCTCGAGCGCCTGAAAGTAATGGGCGTCCGGGTATCGGTGGACGATTTCGGCACCGGCTACTCGTCGCTCTCCTACCTCAAGCACTTCCCGCTCGACATTCTCAAGATCGACCAGTCCTTCGTGCGGGACATCACTACCGACGCCGATGACGCGGCGATCGTGCAGGCCATCGTCGCCCTGGCCCGCAGCCTCAACCTGAAGATCACCGCCGAAGGCGTCGAGACCGTGGCGCAGCTCGAGTTCCTGCGCGGGCGCGCATGCGACTCGCTGCAGGGCTATCTATTCAGCCCGCCCGTGACCGCGGACGTCATTCCGAAACTGTTTCGGGCGAGGCTGGCGCCCGCGTCGGTCAATGCAGACGCGAACCGCTCTGCCGGCCCGGAGGGAAAGGACCCGGGCCCGGGCAGTAGTGCGGGAAAAACTGAACGCGAGAAAGCAAGGATTTAGCAAAGCAATTCGTACGGAGTCCACCCAATCGCCGAGGAGCGCTTAACCATGTTCTTCACCCGAAGTCTGCTGAAGACTTGCATCTGCATGCTCTTTGCCGCGACAGCATCCGGCTTGCCGCGGGAAGCGCCCGCGCAAAGTTATCCCGCGAGGCCCATCCGCATCAT
>JBGPLD010000186.1:0-4117 GCA_041486325.1 Gammaproteobacteria bacterium | reverse complement strand
CTCGCTCCAGGATTTCAGCCCGCGGTGCGGATCGTGGGGGCGAGCGCGGCACCGCCGCCTCTTAGCGTCCTCTATTCCCGTTTTCTCCTTTAGCCGCCGTTGAGCCGCGGCGCCGCCTGTGGCGGCGCCGGTGTCACTGCTCATCGGAGGTTTTATGGTTTTCGCTTTTCCCGGGCGTCTCGTGCGCCCGCTCGCTGGTTTCTGCTTCATCTGTCTCGCCGTCGCCGCGCCGTTCTCACGCGCGGCCGGCACCGAGCCGCTCCCATTCGCCGAGGCGCTGAAGATCGGCGAAAAACTCTCTCCGCGCCTTGCGGCGCAGGGCGCGGCGCTTGCCGCCGCGAACGAGCTCGTGCCCCGCGCGAGCGAGCTGCCCGATCCAAAGCTGCGCGTCGGCGTGGAAAACCTGCCGGTCAACGGTACCGATGCGTTCCGTTACGACAGCGAATCCATGACCATGCGCAAGATCGGCCTCATGCAGGACTTTCCCAACGCGGAAAAGAGAAAGCTGCGCGGGGAGCGCGCCGCGCGCGAGCGCGAGGTGGAGGCCGTTAATCTCGCCGCGCAGCGCGCCGGGCTGCAACGCGAGGTTGCGCTCGGCTGGTTCGAGCTGTATTTCTCGCAGCAGGCGCGCGCGCCTCTCGTCGAACTGGTGGGGGAGCTGCAACTGCAACTCGACACGGTATCGGCCGCTATCGCCGCGGGCCGGCAGAACACGGCCGACGCGCTCGCGCTGCGCGGCGCCGGGGTCGCCGCGCAGGACCGCGTCATCGAGCAGGACCGTTCGATCGATCGAGCACGCTACACGCTCGCGGCGTGGCTGCGTGAGGACGCCTCGCGGCCGCTTGCCGATCCGCCGGACACTTCTCGGTTCGACCATCCGCCCACGGCGTTGCTCGCCAACCTGCATGAGCATCCGGAGCAGCGGGTCTACGCCGAGCGCGAGGCGCTCGCCAGAACGGACGTCGCGCTCGCCGCCAACTCCAAGAAGTCCGACTGGAGCCTGGAAGTCGCATACGGACAACGCGGGCCGGCCTTCTCCAACTTGATCTCCGTGATGGTGAGCATCGATCTTCCCTGGGAGGCGGAGAAGCGTCAGGACCGGGACCTCGCCGCCAAGCGCCTGCTCGTCGAGCAGGCCCAGGCGCAGGCGGAAGAAGCGCAGCGAATGCACGAGGCCGAGCTGCGCGGCTTCTACGCCGACTGGCAGACCGCGGGCGTGCGCATCGAGCGTTTCGAAAAGCTGCTGCTGCCGCTCTCCCGCGAGCGGGTCGCGGCGGCGCTCGCCGCCTATCGCGGCGGGCGCGGGGAGCTGGGCATGGTGCTCGAAGCGCGCCGCGCGGAGACCGAGTCGCGGCTGGGATTGGTGCAGACGCAGCTTGAGCGGGCGCGCGCCTGGGCGAAATTGAATTTCCTTCTGCCGAATGAGGCGCGGCCATGAGACGCGCGCCTCTCATCATTTTCGGTTTTGTCCTGGCCGCCGCGACGGCGGCAGGAGGCGGCTATTGGTACGCAATGTGGCGCATGACGCCGGCGGATCAGCCCGCCTCTTCATCCGCCGCGCCGGCGCAGGATCCTTCCGGAAAAACAATCCTCTACTGGTACGACCCGATGGTCCCGCAGCAGCGTTTCGACAAGCCGGGCAAATCGCCCTTCATGGACATGGAGCTCGTGCCGAAGTACGCGGACGACGCGGGCAGCGAAAGCACGGTGGCGATCGATCCGCGCGTCGCGCAGAACCTCGGCGTGCGCACGGCGGCAGCGACGACGGGATCGGTCGAGCGCCGCATCGAGGCGGTCGGCAGCGTGGTGTGGAACGAGCGCGCGGTATTCGTCGTGCAGGCGCGCTCGGGCGGCTTTGTCGAGAAGCTCCACGCGCGTGCGCCGCTGGATCCTGTCGTCAAAGGCCAGCCGCTTGTCGAGCTGCTCGTGCCTGATTGGGCGGCGGCGCAAGAGGAGTTTCTGCTGCTCCGGCGCGACGGCAAGGTCGCGGGCCTTGCCGCCGCCGCGCGCAACCGGCTGACGCTCCTTGGCATGAGCGAGGAGCAGATCGGCCTGCTGGAGAGCACCGGGCAGATGCAGGCGCGCTTCACGCTGTACGCGCCGATCAGCGGCGTGATCGCCGAGCTCGGCGTGCGCGAGGGCATGACGGTGATGTCCGGTGCGATGCTGTTTCGGCTCGTCGATCTTTCCAGCGTGTGGGTGAACGCCGAAATTCCAGAAGCGCAGGGCGCGTGGCTGCGTCCGGGAACCGCGGTCGAGGCGCGCGTGCCGAGCTTTCCCGGTCAGGTGTTCCGCGGGCGCGTGAGCGCGATCCTGCCCGAAGTGAACGCGGCGACGCGCACGCTGCGCGCGCGGGTCGAGCTCGCCAATCCGGGCGGAAGGTTGAAGCCCGGCATGTTCGCGACGCTAGTCTTCGCACAGGGCGCGGGAACCAAGGCGCTGCTCGTGCCTTCGGAGGCTGTCATACGCACCGGCGAGCGCAGCGTCGTCATCGTGGCTGAGAGCGAAGGCAAATTCCGGCCGCAGAACGTCGAGCTCGGCTTCGAATCCGGCGGCAGGAGCGAAATCCGCAAGGGACTCTCCGAAGGCGACAAAGTTGTCGTCTCCGGCCAGTTCCTCATCGATTCGGAGGCGAGCCTGAAGGCGACGGGAACGCGCATGGAAGGCGCGGAGCCTTCGAATGCCGCTCAAACGCACAAGGCCGCCGGGGAGATCGTGGCCTTGGGGGCGGGCGAAATTCTCATCCGTCACGGCGATATTCCGACCGCGGGCATGGGGGCGATGACCATGCCGTTTCGCACGCCGGGCGGCGTGGTTCCGCCAGGCCTGAAAAAAG
The DNA here is from genome assembly GCA_041486325.1 of Gammaproteobacteria bacterium. Lineage (GTDB taxonomy): Bacteria > Pseudomonadota > Gammaproteobacteria > Burkholderiales > SG8-39 > VBDM01. Next base: position 1,281 of record JBGPLD010000186.1, on the reverse strand, counting down.
GCGATCGGATTCGATTCGAGTTCAGCATGCAGTCCGACGGCCAATTGCAGATCACGAACATCGCCCCGGCGGACGCGAGCGTCCCGAGTCACGGAGCCCACAAATGATCGCCGCGCTGATCCGCTGGTCGATCGTCAACCGTTTCCTCGTGCTGCTCGCAACCTTTGCGCTCAGCGCGTGGGGAATCTGGGCGGCGTCGAGGACGCCGCTCGACGCGATTCCCGATCTCTCCGACGTGCAGGTGATCATCCGCACCAACTACCCGGGGCAGGCGCCGCAGATCGTGGAGAACCAGATCACCTATCCGCTCACGACGACCATGCTGTCCGTGCCCGGCGCGAAGACCGTGCGCGGCTATTCGTTCTTCGGCGACTCGTTCGTATACATCCTCTTCGAGGACGGCACCGATCCCTACTGGGCGCGCTCGCGCGTGCTCGAATATCTGAACCAGGTGCAATCGCGGCTCCCCGCCCAGGCGAAGACCTCGCTCGGGCCCGACGCGACCGGCGTCGGCTGGATCTACGAGTACGCGCTGGTCGATCGCAGCGGCCGCATGGACCTCTCGCAACTGCGCGCGTTGCAGGACTGGTTCCTCAAGTACGAGCTGAAGGCCGTGCCCAATGTCTCCGAGGTCGCCAGCGTCGGTGGCATGGTGCGCCAGTACCAGATCGTGCTCGATCCCGACCGGCTGCGGGCATACAACATTTCGCACGCGAAGGTGATCGACGCGGTGCAGAAGGCGAACCAGGAAACCGGCGGCTCAGTGCTCGAGCTGGGCGAGGCCGAGTACATGGTGCGGACATCGGGCTACCTGAAGTCGCTAGACGACTTCCGCCGGATTCCGCTGACGACGTCGGATGTGGGCGTGCCGGTGCGGCTGGGCGACGTCGCCCGCGTGCAGGTCGGCCCTGAAATGCGCCGAGGTATCGCCGAGCTGAACGGCGAGGGAGAAGTGGCGGGCGGAGTGATCGTCATGCGCTCGGGAAAGAACGCGCTGGAGACGATCGACGCGGTCAAGGCGAAGCTCGAGAAGCTCAAGACGAGCCTGCCACCCGGCGTCGAGATCGTGCCCACCTACGATCGCTCGAGCCTGATCAAGCGCGCCGTCGACAATCTGCGCGATAAGCTGGTCGAGGAGTTCATCGTCGTGGCGCTTGTGTGCATGGTGTTCCTGTTCCACCTGCGCTCGGCGTTCGTGGCCATCGTCTCGCTGCCGCTCGGCATCCTGGTTGCGTTCATCGTCATGTACTACCAAGGCGTGAACGCCAACATCATGTCACT
>JBGPLD010000185.1:0-4131 GCA_041486325.1 Gammaproteobacteria bacterium | reverse complement strand
GGGAGCTCATCCAGCTGGAACACTGGGGCTGTCCCTGGAGCCGCGAGCCCGACGGCTCGGTGGCGGTGCGGCCGTTCGGCGGCATGAAGGTCGAGCGCACCTGGTTCGCCGCCGACAAGTCCGGCTTTCATATTCTCCACACGCTGTTCCAGACTTCGCTCAAGTATCCGAACATTCAGCGCTTCGACGAGTTCTACGCAACCGATCTGATCGTCGATGAAGGACGCTGCCGGGGTCTTGCCGCCATCGAAATGCGCAGCGGGCAGATGAAGCACTTCCAGGCGAAAGCGGTGATCATCGCGGGCGGCGGCGCAGGGCGAATGTTTCCGTTCACCACCAACGGCGCCATCAAGACCGGCGACGGCATGGCCATGGCCTACCGCGCGGGCGTGCCGCTCAAGGACATGGAATTCGTCCAGTACCATCCCACGGGTCTGCCGAACACGGGGATTCTGCTCACGGAGGGATGCCGAGGCGAAGGCGGCATCCTGGTGAACAAGAACGGCCGCCGCTATCTGCAGGACTACGGCATGGGTCCGGAGACGCCCATCGGCAAGCTGGTGATGAAGACCATGGAGCTCGGTCCGCGCGACCGCCTGAGCCAGGCGTTCTGGCACGAGCAGAAGAAAGGCAATACGCTTTCCACACGCTGGGGCGACTGCGTCCTTCTGGACATGCGCCACCTGGGCGAAAAGCTGATCAACGAGCGGCTGCCCTTCGTGCGCGAGCTCTCCACCAGCTACCTTGGGGTGGACCCCGTCACCGATCCGGTTCCGGTGCGGCCGGTGGTGCATTACATGATGGGCGGCATTCACACCGACATCAACGCCGCGACACCGCTGCCCGGGCTGTTCGCCGCGGGCGAGTGCGCCTGCGTCAGCATCAACGGCGCGAACCGGCTCGGGTCCAATTCACTCACGGAGCTGCTGGTATTCGGGCGGCGCGCGGCCTTGAGCGCGGTGGCGTACATCCAATCCGGGTTGCCGAAGAGCAACGAAGCGGCGACCGCGGCCGGCGCGCAAGCGGCCCAAGCGCGCATTCGCGCATTCTTCGAGAATGCGAGCGGAAAGGAAACCATCGCGGGAATGCGCAAGGAGATGATGACCACCATGGAGGAGCATGCAGGCATCTACCGCAGCGGCGAGGGTCTGGCCCAGGCATGCGCAAAGCTCGCGGAACTGCGCCGGCGCTACGCCGACATCGAGCTGCACGACAAGACCAACGTCTACAACACCGACCTCATTCAGGCGCTGGAGCTCGGGTCCATGCTCGACTGCGCCGAGGCGGTGGTCATGAGCGCCCTGGCGCGCAGGGAATCGCGCGGCGCGCATCAGCGCCTCGATTTCACTTCGCGCGACGACGATAACTACCTCAAGCACTCGCTCGCCTGGTATCACTCCGAGGAAGCGCCGCGCATGGATTACCTCGACGTTGTGATCACCAGATCGAAGCCGGGAGTTCGCGATTACTCGGGAGCGAAAAAATGAGCGAGCGCCGCATCACGCTGGAGGTGCTGCGCTACAATCCGGAGACCGATGAAGCGCCGCGCTTTCAGAGCTATGAGCTTGCCTGTCTGGATGAATGGGTCCTGCTCGACGCGCTCAACCATGTAAAGGACAATCTCGACCCGACCCTGAGCTACCGCTGGTCCTGTCACATGGCGGTGTGCGGAAGCTGCGGGATGAATGTCAACGGCGAGCCGAAGCTCGCCTGCAAGACCTTCATCCGCGAGTATCCCGACCGGATCCGCGTCGAGCCGCTCGGCAACTTCCCCATCGAACGCGACCTGGTCACGGTCGCGGACGATTTCATCGCCAAGCTCGCGCGGGTGAAGCCCTATCTCATTCCCAGGGAAGACAGGCCGATCGAGGCAGGGGAATACCGGCAGACTCCGGCGCAGCTCGAGCGATACAAGCAATACACGCACTGCATCAATTGCATGCTTTGCTACGCAGCCTGCCCCGAGTACGGCCTGGTCCCGCGGTTCCTCGGCCCGGCGGCGATCGCGCTCGCGCACCGCTACAATCAGGATTCGCGCGACGGCGGACGCGGCGAGCGTCAGGAGGTGGTCGCGACCGATGAGGGCGTGTGGGAATGCTCGTTCGTCGGCGCCTGCTCCGAAGTCTGCCCCAAGCACGTGGATCCCGCGGGCGCGTTGCAGCAGGTCAAGATTGCCAGCACCATCGACTGGTACAAGGAGCACTTGATGCCGTGGGTGAAGAAATGAGCCGCAGGCCCTTTATCCGCGAGCTGCCCAGAACGAGCTGGTATTTCCGCCAGCCGCGCTATATGCGCTACATGGCGCGCGAAGTCACCTGCGTTTTCATCGGCGCCTACACCCTGATGCTCGTGCTGGGCGTCGAACGCCTGTCAGCAGGCCGGGCGGCCTGGGAGGCTTTCCTGCAGGCGCTGACGCGCCCGGCCGGAATTGCTTTCCACGTCGTGGCGCTGGTCTTTGCTCTCTATCACACCACGTCGTGGTTCAACGTCACGCCGAAGGCGATGCCGGTCCAGATCGGCGAGGGATTTCTGCCGGACGGCGTCATCGTCGGCGCGCACTATGCCTGTTGGATCGTTGCGTCGATCGTTGTGCTGTTCCTGGCGGGGGCATTCTGAAAATGGCGAAATCGAACAAACCCGTCGTGTGGGGGCTGTTTGCCGCCGGAGGCACGCTCACGGCATTTCTGATGCCGGCGTTGATCGTGCTCACGCTGCTCGCCGCCCTCGGCCACGTGCCGGACGCGCTTTCTTACGAGAGGCTGCACGGGTTCGCCGCGCACTGGCTCGGCAAGCTCGCCTTGACCACGTTCGTCGTATTGTCGCTTTGGCATGCCGCGCACCGCCTGCGCGTCACGCTGCACGATTTCGGCGTTCGCGCCGACACGCTCGTTGCGGCAACCGTTTATGCGGTTGCCGCCTTGGGAAGCGTTGTAACGATCTTCTACCTCGCGCGCATTTGACCGACGGCCGATTGCTCAGGAACACTCCGGTGGAGAACATGGAATCAGGAACAGGCGTTGAAGACGCGGCAAGTCTGGTTACCGGACCCGCTTTCCGGTTTTCGGCGCAGGTGCCGCTGCCGGCATATCTGCGGCAAACCTACTGGTGGGCTTACCTTCATCCGGCGGCCGTGCGTCTTTTCGAGCGCCAATGGCTGATCAATCTCATCCTCTGGGGGAATTTCACCAGGCTGCGCGACGCCGCTTTGCAGGAGATCGATCCGGCCACCGAGGGCAAGGTCCTCCAGGTGGCGTGCGTATACGGCGATTTCACCGAGCGGGTGGTGCAGCGCCTGGGGCCGAACGGGCGGCTCGACGTCGTGGACGTGCTGCCGGTCCAGCTGAAGAACCTGAGCGCCAAGCTCGATCGCGACCCGCGCGTCGCCCTGCACCACCAGGACTCGACGAATTTGCGCTTCGAGGACGGGGAATACGACCGGGTGGTGGTATTCTTTCTTCTGCACGAGCAGCCGCAGAGCGTACGCCTGCAGACTATCTTCCAGGCTTTGCGCGTGACCCGGCCCGGCGGCAGGGCGATTTTCGTGGACTACCACCAGCCGGGCCGGGGAAATCCGTTTCGCTACGTGATGGCGCCGATTCTGAAGCTGCTGGAGCCCTTCGCCATGGATATGTGGCGCAACCAGATCGCCGCATGGATACCCGGGCACGTGCAGCCGAAAGCGATCGAAAAGCAGATCTTTTTCGGCGGACTGTATCAAAAGGTGGTCATCACGCTCTGAGGCCTGCGAAGGAGCGGAAATGTCAGCGGACGATTTCGCATTGTTGTCGCCGCCCAAATCAATTACTGATGGAAGAAAGGAACACGATGAGCGATATCAAGCGACCGCCGTTTCGCGCCGACCACGTCGGCAGCCTGCTTCGCCCGCCCGAGCTCAAGGAGGCGCGCGAGCGCGCGGCGCGCGGCGAGATCGACCGCGCGGCGCTGCGCGCGGTGGAGGACAAATGCATCCGGGAAGTCGTCGCCTTGCAGGAATCGGTCGGGCTCCAGAGCATCACCGACGGCGAGTTCCGGCGCGACTGGTGGCATATCGACTTCCTGCACGGATTCGACGGCGTGGAGCTATCCTCCGGCAGCGCGTACGGCGATGCGAAATTCAAGAACACCGACGAG
>JBGPLD010000184.1:0-4162 GCA_041486325.1 Gammaproteobacteria bacterium | reverse complement strand
GTGGCAGTCCCAGCCCGGCACGTACACCGCATCGAACCCGGCGAGGTTGCGCGACTTGACGATGATGTCCTTGAGGATCTTGTTGACCGCGGTGCCGATGTGGATGTCGCCGTTCGCGTACGGCGGCCCGTCGTGCAGGACGAATTTTCCCTTCGGCCTTCCGCGGCTCGCCTCGCGGATCTTTTCGTAGATTTTCTTCTCCTGCCATTCCTTGACCTGTTGCGGCTCGCGCTTTGCAAGGTCCCCGCGCATCGGGAACGGCGTGTCCAGCAGGTTGAGCGTGCTCTTGTAGTCGTTATTCTTTTCAGGCATTGCGGTTTTCCATGAGAAAACTTCTTGCGGCCTCGCAGTCGCGCGCGATCTGCGTCTTCAGGGTTTCCAGATCCGCGAATTTTTCCTCTTCGCGGATCTTGTGCAGGAACTCAACGCGCAGGTGCGCGTCGTAGAGATCCTCTGAAAAATCGAACAAGTGCACCTCGAGCACTGCGCGCCCGCTCGCCGTGATCGTAGGCCGCACGCCGAGGCTCGCGACGGCAGCGCGGGCGGCGGCCCCGATGCCATGCACCCTCACCGCGTAGATGCCGGTTAGCGGCGGACGATTATGCTTGAGTTGCACGTTGGCCGTGGCGAATCCCAGCTCGCGCCCGAGCTTTCGTCCGTGGATCACGCGCCCGCTGATGCTGTACGGCCGGCCCAGAAGCGCCCCGGCGGCCGCGAGATCGCCCGCAGCGAGCGCTGCGCGCACCGCGGAGCTCGATACGCGCTTGCCCGCATGCAGCACCGTCGGCATCGTCTCGACCTCGTACCCGAATCGGCCGCCCAGCTTCTGCAGCAGCGCGAGATCGCCGGCGCGCTTCGAGCCGAAGCGGAAATCCTCGCCGATCAGGAGCCAGCGCGCCCGCAATCGCTTTGCGAGCACCTGTTCCACGAACGCATCCGGCGCCAATGCCGCGAACGACCGGTTGAATCGCTCCACATGGACGCGCGCGACGCCGTGCGCCGCGAGCAGCTCGCATTTTTCGCGCAGCGAAGCCAGGCGCGTCGGCGCCGTCTGCGGCGAAAAAAATTCCCTGGGATGCGGCTCGAAGGTCAACACGCAACCCATCAAGCCGCGATTGCGCGCCTCGCCGGTGAGGCGCCCGAGCATCGCCTGATGGCCGCGGTGGATGCCGTCGAAGTTCCCGACCGTCAGCGCAACCGGGGGCAACGCGGCGGCGGATGCGCCGTGCGTAAGCAACATATCGGACTGGGAAAGCGCAAAGTGTTGAATTATAGCGGCCTTTCCGCAGCTACGGAATGCGAAAACACGGCAAAGCGCGCGTGTCGCGGTGAATAAACAGCAAAGCTCTTACCGCAAAGAACGCGGAGGGCACAGAGGACTGCACAGAAAATGTTTTCCTCTGCGTCCTCTGCGGTGAAATTCCGGCGTGTATCTCCTGACAATGCTAATTCAAGCGGGTCGTCGCCTGCTTGAGCTCGACGATCTTGCCGTGGATGTCCGAAGCGTCGGGCGCCTGCGGCCAGCGCCGGAGGTAGTTCTGCAGATCCGAAAGCGCCGGCCGGAAGCATTCGAGCCGCTGGTAGACGAGTCCGCGGTCGCGCAGCTCTTCCGCCGACTCGGGCATCACCAGCAGCATGCGGTGCATCACCGCAAGCGCCTGTTCGAGCTTGCCGCTCTGCATGTAGGCGCCTTTGAGGTTGCGCAGAATGCGGGCGACGATCTGGCGCGGCGTCGCCGGCTCCAGGTACCGGTCGAGCCGCGCCTGCTCCGCCCTTTCAGCGGGCAGCACCTGCGCCAGCCGCTGGCGCAAATCGGCTTCCGATTGAGTTTCGCCGCCGATGAAGGGATCGAGCACAAGCTGGCCGCGCCTGACGGCGAGCTTTACGAGAAAGTGCCCGGGAAACGACACGCCCTTCAGATTGAGGCCGAGGCGCTTGCCCACCTCGACGTACAGGATCGACAGCGTAACGGGAATGCCGGTGCGGCGCTCCATGACCTCGTTGAGATAGCAATTGCGCGGGTCATAGTAGTCGTCGATGTTGCCCGAAAAGCGCATCTCATTGAAGAGGTAATAATTCAGCGCGAGCACTTTCTGCTCGGCAAACGCGTCGCCGGCAAGGCGCTTTCTGATCGCGGCCGCGATTTCGTCGAGCCGGCCAAGATACCCCGGTATGTCGATTTCGGGATAAATGTCCTGCGCCAGCATGAGGCTGGCTTCGGCGAGATTGAAGTGCTCCCGCGACACGAGTTCGGCGAAATTTTCCAGTTGCGCGTTCATGCCGTCACGCTGCGCGCCTTGCGAAGTCCGCGAGCCGGAAGCCCAGCAGCCACAGGCTGGCGAAATACACCGCTGCGCCGAGCAGCACCAGGCCGGCAATCGCCGCGGCCCGCGTTGCCCCCGGCGCGGCCAGCCACCAGCTCTCCGGGCCCACCGCGGCCAGCAGCACGAGCGCCATCACGGCAAGCGCCGCCGACACCTTGAGGGCAAAGGCGCCCCAGCCCGGCCGCGGCTGGTAGATCCCGTGCTGGCGCAGCTTGCGATACAGAAGCGCGGAGTTGAGGCAGGCACCCAGAGCGATCGCCAGCGCCAGCCCCGCGTGCTTCAGGGGAACGATCAGGGCGGCGTTCATGAGCTGGGTGGCAATAAGGGTCACAATGGCGATGCGGACCGGTGTCGCGATATTCTGCCGCGCATAAAAGCCCGGCGCCAGCACCTTGACGAGGATCAGGCCGACCAGGCCGACGCTGTAGGCGACGAGCGCCTGACGGGTCATCCAGACATCCCGATCGCCGAATTCCCCGTAATGGAACAGGGTCGTCACCAGAGGCACGGCGAGCAGGGCGAGCGCCACGGCCGCGGGCGCCGCGAGAATCAAGGTCAGGCGCAGGCCCCAGTCGAGCAACCCGGAGTACTCGCCCTGTGCCGACTCGGCGTGGAACCTGGAGAGGCTGGGCAGCAGCACGGTGCCGAGCGCGACACCCAGCAAACCGGTCGGAAACTCCATCAGCCGGTCGGCGTAGTACAGCCATGAAACGCTGCCGTTCTCCAGGAATGAGGCGAAGATGGTGTTGATCAGCAGGCTGATCTGTCCGACCGAGACGCCGAACACCGCCGGCCCCATGAGCATGAGGATCCTGCGCACGCCCGGATCGGAAATTGCAAGCGACGGCCGCGGAAGCATGCCGATTCTCGCAAGCGCCGGCACCTGGAGCGCAAGCTGCAGCACGCCGCCCGCGAGCACCGCCCAGGCGAGCACCATCACCGGGGGCTCGAAATAGGGCGTTGCGAACAGCGCGGCGAAAATGAAGGCGAGATTGAGCAGCGTCGGGGTGAGCGCGGGAATCGCGAAGCGGCTCCAGGTATTGAGGATGCCGCCCGCGAGCGAGACGAGCGAAATGAAAACGATGTACGGAAATGTGATCCGCAGCATCGCCACGGTCAATTCGAACTTGCCGGCCACGGCGGGGAATCCCGGAGCACTGATGTAAATAATGAGCGGGGCCGCGGCGACGCCCAGCGCCGAGACGACGAGGAGCGCGAGCGTCAGCAGCGTCGCCGTGCGGTCGACGAGCAGCCTGGTTTCCTCCTCGCCCCGGCGCGTCCTGTACTCGGAGAGCACCGGAACGAAAGCCTGGGAAAAGGCGCCCTCGGCGAACAGGCGCCGCAGCAGATTCGGGATGCGGAAGGCGACGAAAAATGCGTCGGTCGCCAGCCCCGCCCCGAACAGTCTCGCGATGACGACGTCCCGGACGAAACCGAGCACGCGCGACACCAGCGTCATGCTGCTCACCGTCGCAAGCGATTTGAGCAGATTCATGCGGCCATTATAACTATCGTGCCCGGCAAGCCTTGCGCGGCAAAGCGCCAGCGATTACAATTGCGCCCTTTTGTTAAAGAACTGACATGGCCAACACCAAAGGGGCGCGCAAAGCCGCCCGTCAATCCGATAAGCGGCGCAAGCACAACGCCGGCCTGCTCTCCGCGCTGCGCAGCGCGATCAAGAGCGTGACCAAGGCGATCCTCGCGGGCGACAAGGCCGCGGCGCGGAAAATGCTTCAGCATGCGGCCAGCGTGATCGACCGCATCGCCGACAAGAAGATCATTCACAAGAACAAGGCCGCCCGGCACAAGAGCCACCTGGCTGCCCATATCAAAGCGCT
>JBGPLD010000183.1:0-4164 GCA_041486325.1 Gammaproteobacteria bacterium | reverse complement strand
CCGCCAAGCTCGTCATCGTTCTTGTTCGCCTTGGCGACCATTACCATGGCGTTCCAGCGGCAGAACGAACGAATGCGCTCTTCCAGCGCATGGTCGCCGGGGGAACGCTCCTCCAAGTGCGGAGGAATGGTATTCAAGTAGGCGGTATTGGCCGAGAACGGCAAATAAGTGCCGGAGCGGCGCGCCTTGTCGATGAGTTTCTCCAGCAGGTAATGGGCTCGCTCCGGGCCTTCGCGCTCAAGCACCGCACTCAGCGCATCCAGCCACTCCTGTGTTTCCAGGCTGTCCGGATCGTCGGCAGCGGAGAATTCATGCAGCGCGGACATGATGGTTCCCTCTGGGTGCAAATGCTTGGAAAGGTCGTCGGGGCCTGCAGAGGATGACCGGAAGCTTACCCCGCCCGAGGACCCGGATCAATCGTCGTTCATTGCATGTTCCGGAATCAAGTCTTGAATTATACAAACACGAACCCTGCGTTATCAATGAGATTCCGCCAAATTGCCACTGCGCTGAGACGGTCGTCAGCCCAATGCTAGAATGCGCGCCTCCCTTCTTCGCCGCGCCATCTTTTTACCGTGCAAACCCGCATAATCGATGGCAATGGAATTGCCCGCGAAGTGCGCGAGGGCCTGCGCCCGCGCGTTGCTGCGCTCGCCTCGGCCGGCGTGATTCCCGGCCTTGCCGTGGTGCGGGTGGGGGAACACCCGGCATCGAAGGTTTATGTGGACCGCAAGATCAAGGCCTGCAGCGACATCGGGTTGCTCTCCGAGAATATCGAGTTGCCCGAGGACGCGAGCGAGCCGGAGCTCCTAGAGCGCATCGGCCTTCTCAACGCCGAGGCTCGCATTCACGGCATCCTGGTGCAGTTGCCGCTTCCGCGGGAGATTTCCGGCGAGCGCGTCCTTCAGGCCATCGCGCCCGAGAAGGACGTGGACGGCTTTCATCCCTTCAACATGGGCCTGCTCGCCTCCGGCCACCCGCGTTTCATTCCCTGTACTCCCCTCGGAGTGATGCGGCTGCTCGAGCACGAGGGCATCGATCCCGGGGGGCGCCACGCGGTTGTCGTCGGGCGCAGCAATATCGTCGGCAAACCTATGGCGCTGCTGCTGCTGCAGAAAGGAGCGACGGTCACCATCTGCAATTCGAAGACGCCGGATCTGGGCGCAATGACCCGGCAGGCCGACATTCTGATTGCAGCCGCGGGCAGGCCGAAGCTCGTTACCGGCAACATGATCAAGCCCGGCGCGGTCGTGATCGACGTCGGCATCAACCGCCTGCCGGACGGCAAGCTGGCAGGGGACGTAGATTTTCAAGGCGTGCTGGGAACGGCTTCACTCATTACGCCCGTTCCAGGCGGAGTCGGCCCGATGACCATCGCCATGCTGCTAGAAAACACGGTGCTCGCTGCCGAGCGGTTTGCCGCAGCCAGTCGAGAAACCTGACCGCAGAGGACGCCAAGGACGCGGAGGAAGAAACTATATGAAAATCCCTCTGCGACCTCGGCATCCCCCGCGGTAAAACGTGCGTGTTGAGTACCGATATGAACGCCAATCCGCTACTCGATTTTTCAGGGCTGCCGCGCTACGGCTCGATCCGGCCGGACCACGTTGCACCCGCGATCAGCCGGCTGCTCGCCGAAAATCGTGCTCTGATTGCCCGCCTCACCGGCGCGAGCACTCTGCCGACGTGGAACGCCTTCGCCGAGCCGCTCGACGACGCCAACGAGCGACTGTCGCGCGCCTGGGGAGCCGTCGGCCACCTTCACGCGGTGGACGATAACCCGGCGATCCGGGAAGCCTACAACGCAGCCCTGCCCCGGGTCACCGCCTACTGGACCGCACTCGCGCAAAACCTTGGGCTCTACGAAAAATTGAAGGCGCTGCGCGGCTCGGCCGAATTCAAGGCGCTGTCGCAGTCACAACGCAGGATCATCGAGAACGAGTTGCGCGACTTCCGTCTGGGCGGGGCCGAGCTTCCGCAGGAAAAAAAACGGCGATTCGCTGAAATCCAGGAGGAACTCGCGGCGCTCGAGGCGAAGTTCTCCGAAAATCTGCTGGATGCGACCAACGCATTCTCGCTGCTCATCGAAAACAAGGGGGAAACGAAGGGAATTCCCGACGACGTGCTGCAAGCCGCAAGCGCGGCGGCGCACATTGATGGCCGCGAAGGCTGGAAATTCACCCTGCACGAGCCGTCGTATCTCCCCGCAATGCAGTATTGCGAGAACCGGAGCATTCGTGAAGCCCTGTACCGTGCGCATGTCACGCGGGCGAGCGAGCAGGGAAGGCCGGAGCTCGACAACACCCCGATTATCGCCGGTGAATTGCGGCTGCGCAGGGAAAAAGCCCGACTGCTCGGCTACCAATGCTTCGCCGAACTGTCGCTGGTCCCGAAGATGGCGGAATCCCCGAAGCAAGTGCTCGATTTCCTCGATGATCTCGCCAAGCGGGCGCTCCCCTTCGCGCGTGCTGACTACGCCGAGCTTCAGGCGTTTGCGCGCCGCGAGCTCGGACTTGACCCGCTTCAGGCACAGGACATCGCCTTTGCATCGGAGAAGCTGCGCGCCAGGCGCTACGACTTCTCCGATCAGGAGGTAAAACAATATTTTCCAGAGCACAATGTTCTCGAAGGCGTATTTCGCGTAGTCGAGACCCTCTACGGCGTGCGCATCTTTCCCGACTCGGGCGAGGTTTGGCACCCCGACGTGCGGTTTTATCGGATCGCTGACGCCTCGGGAGATCTGATCGGGCAGTTTTACGTCGACCTGTATTCGCGCGAAACCAAGCGCGGGGGCGCCTGGATGGATGAAGCCATCACGCGGCGGCGCGTGCGCGGCGCGTTGCAGACCCCGGTCGCGTACCTCATATGCAATTTTTCGGCGCCGGTGGGAGGCAAGCCCGCACTATTCACCCACGACGAGGTGCTCACCCTGTTCCACGAATTCGGACACGGACTGCACCATCTTCTCTCCCGGGTCGACTATCTGGGCGTGTCCGGCATCCACGGCGTGGAGTGGGACGCGGTCGAGCTCCCCTCGCAGTTCATGGAGAATTTTTGCTGGGAGTGGGACGTGCTGCGCCACATGACCGCGCACGTCACCGGTGACGGAAAAAAGCGCGGCTCGCCCCTGCCTCGCGAACTGTACGACAAGATGGTAGCGGCGAAAAACTTCCAGAGCGGCATGCAGACCATGCGCCAGATCGAGTTCTCGCTCTTCGACATGCACCTGCACCACGACTTCGATCCGGATGCAGGCACCACTCCGCTGCAGCTCCTCAACGAAATCCGGGACCGCGTGGCGGTCGTGATTCCTCCCGAATACAATCGCTTTCCGAACAACTTCTCCCACATATTCGCCGGCGGCTACGCGGCCGGATACTACAGTTACAAATGGGCCGAGGTGCTGTCTGCAGACGCCTACAGCCTGTTTGAGGAGAATGGCGTGCTCGACCCCGGAACCGGGGCGCGCTTTCGCGACGAGATTCTCGCGGTCGGCGGCAGCCGGCCCGCGATCGAGTCATTCAAGGCATTCCGCGGCCGCGAACCGAAGATCGACGCGTTGCTGCGCCATACCGGAATGAGCGTCTTGCCGTAAGGCGCGGGACCGCTCGCCATTGCCGCGGCACGGACAGCGGCATTTCTCAGTCGAGAATTGCGCAAGGATTTTCTTCTCCGCCGAATGCTTCGGGCCGCATTGGCGCGATGCGTGCAAGACGACCGATGCCCGGCGTCTGGTATGATTTTGCCGTCGACACCTGCCAAGGAGAAGTGTGCCATGCGCGTGCAATTCGCCGCGGGGATTGGATTGCTCTTGTGCGTGCTCGCCGCGCATGCCCAGCTGTACCGGTGGACGGACGACCAGGGCGGGACGCACTACACCGACACGCCCCCGCCGCCTTCGGCAAAGGGCGTGCAAAGAAAATCCGTGCAGGGCGGCGGGACGGAGGCGTCACCACCGATGCCATACGAATTGCAGGAAGCGGTCAGGACTGCACCGGTCAGTCTCTACATTTCAGAAGAATGTGGAGATCCGTGCAAGAACGGACGCGACTACCTCAACAAGCGTCGTGTGCCCTTTACGGAGAAGATCGTGGCCAGCCGGGAACAAATCGACGATCTGATCAGGCTCACCGGCGCGAACAAGGTGCCGGTCCTGATCGTGGG
>JBGPLD010000182.1:0-4172 GCA_041486325.1 Gammaproteobacteria bacterium | reverse complement strand
GTGAGCGTGGCCTCATTGAATCTTCAGGGGGCGGCGGGGCGCGCGATCGCCTACAACAGCCTCACGCCTTTCAAGACGGCCATCGCACCCTAGGAAGCCGATCGGCCGCCGATGCGCACGCTGCCCGCGCTTGCGGCGGGCAGCGTCGTGAAGGTTTCAACCTCGCCGCGCTCCCACGCGGCGGCGTTCAGCGGGCACAGCAGAAAAAAGCTGGGAAAAAAAACATGGCGCAGCGAGTGCATGGAGACTCCTCCTTTGTATTTTATTTGGAACTAATGGACATTGTGTGCGTCGCGGACTCGATGTCAGGAAACGGTGGCGCGACAAAGCGTCGGCCTGGCTCACGCCGGATACCTGTAAACATTGACAGGTTTCCCGCGTTGAAATTTGGCGTATGGTAAGCGGTTAAATTTGTCGGGGCAGCAGGGGGCCGGCGACGGAAATGTCGGATCGAACATTCCTTTCTCAGGGGGCTGAACAATGACCGCTCGCATCATTCGGGCCGCGTTCGATCGCGGCCAGGTACCCACGATCGCCTGCATCAACGAGGCGAAGACGCCGTTGGGGGTGGATCTCGGGGCGCTGGTCGGCGCGCTGCAGAAATTCGTCGACAGCTGCTTCGCGCCGGTGTGGGGCATTCCCGCCAGGGTCCTCCGGGCGAGCCAGCCGGTCAAGGGCGCCTGGGCCATGGTGTTTCTCGACGACGCCGATTCGCCGGGAGCACTCGGCTATCACGACCTGACTCCGGACGGGCTTCCGCTCTCTAAAATTTTCGTCAAGACCACGCTCAAGGACAACCAGAAGGTCAGCGTAACCGCCTGTCACGAGCTCGCCGAGATGCTGGTCGATCCGGCGATCAATCTCTGGTCCGATGGGCCGAAGGGTACGATGTACGCGTACGAGGCCTGCGACGCGGTGGAGGAAATCGAGTTCAAGATTGGCGGCATCGCGATGAGCGATTTCGTCTATCCCGCGTATTTCGAGGTATTCCGCAAGTCCGGCTCGACGCAATTCGACTTCTGCAAGAAAGTCAGCCGGCCGTTCCAGATTCTCTCGGGCGGCTATTCACTGGTGCGCAAGGGGACCGCGGTCAAGCAGATTTACGGTTCCAAGGCAAAATCGAAGCGCTTCAGGCGCGAAGACCGGCGCATGCACCGCAGCGAGTACCGCAAGGACCTGCTCTCGGGCAAGCCCCGGCTGCAGCGATCGATCGTGCGGCGTTGAGCCCGCGATCTGGAGCGATAGCGGCAACGCGAAAAGGGAGGGGGACATCTTGGCACCGTTCAATCCGAATACGGCAAAGTACGATCCCGGCAATGCCTATTGGCTGGGCAAGGCCGCCGAGCTGGCGTATCAGAGCGCGGACAAAATCAAGACTGGCGTGACGGGCTGGGGCTTTCCGAAATTCCGCATGCTGGACCGGGAGAATACGCAGGGATTCGTTGCAGGAAACAGCGAAATGATCATCCTCGCGTTCCGCGGGACCGAACCGAAGCGCCTGGCCGACTGGATGACCGACGCCGAAGCCGGATTCGTTGACGGGCCGTTCGGAAAGGTCCATCAGGGTTTTTGGCGCGCGCTGTGCAGTGTTTGGGATGACCTGCAGAGCTCGATCGCAGAGTTTCAGGACCGGGGACAATCGCTATTGGTTACCGGACACAGCCTGGGCGCGGCGCTGGCCACCCTTGCGGTCGCGCGCTTTCGCGCGCAGCCCAGCGACAAACCGGTCAACGGCCTGTACACCTTCGGACAGCCGCGTACCGGCGACCGGAACTTTGCCCGGAATTTCGACGCCGACTTCGATGCGTGCTCCTTCCGGTTCGTCAACAACAACGACATGGTGACGCGCGTTCCCTTGCGCCTGACCGGATACAGCCACATCGGCACGTTCCTGTACTTCGACGCCAACGGCAGGCTCTCCGACGACCTGGGCGCGTGGAACCGCTTTCTCGACAGCGTCAAGGGCAGCATCGAAGATCTGGGAAAGCTGGGTCCCGACGGTATTCGCGATCACAGCATGACCCACGGCTATCTGCCCAATCTCGAAAAAAACCTTGCCGTGAATCCGCTCGAGCGCTAGCGCGCGGCGCTCATTGCACTGCAGACGCCCGATAGCGCTTCGGATCGCCCTAGCGCTGGCCCGGCATGCCTGGCTGCTGCAAGGGCAACTGCGGCAGGGGCGCGCCGGGTTGCTGCCCCGACTGTAACGGCACCTGCTGTAGCGGCGCGCCAGGCTGCTGAGACGGTTGCAAGGGGACTTGCGCACCGGCCGGCGTGTAGAGAAATTTCCAGTCCGAATATTTCGCGGCGCCCTCGAATTCCTTGTTGAAGATGCTGAAGCCCGAGGTTTTCCAGGGCTTGTCTTCGGAACCACTGTACACGCCCATGATGCCGCCGTCCGGCGCCTTCACGATGCCCCATTCGCTTTTCCCGGTGACCGGATCGTTGTAAAGCTTTCTCAGGTAGCGCTCGGTGCCCGGCTTGCGCGGGTCCTTCAGCATGTCTTCCAGTACACGCGGATACTGTTTGGGTCCGCTCACGTAGTAGCGCTCGATCGCGCGCCGGTATTGATTGCCTATGTAGAGAAGCTCGGCTTCCCGGTCCCGCGCCACGCCGGTGTGCCAGACTTCGCCGGTGACGGCCAGGCCCAGACCCATGATCGCCACGACGAAAAGAACGGTGAGATAGGTGAAGCCTGGCTGTCTGTCATTCTGAGCGAAGCGAAGAATCTGCTTTTCGATAACGGGAAAAGCAGATTCTTCGGGCTGCGCCCTCAGAATGACATCATTGCGCATCGCTACCAGTCCGAGTAGGCGCTGCCGTCGCCGGCCCTGCCTTGCGCGCCGCTCCTGACATCGAATACGCTGCCTTTCTGCGGGTCCTCAGGGGGCACGGTCAACCAGGTCGTGCTGCTTTCGGTGATCGGATCGACCGGCACCTTGCGCAGGTATTTCTCCGCGGCCAGTGCATCCAGCGATTCCGGATACTTGCCCTTGTCGCCGTAATACTTTCCGATTGCGTCGCGAAGCTGGTACAGGTCTTCCTTGAGCACCGCTTCCTTCGATCTGTCCATGCTGCCGAAATAGCGGGGCACGGCGAGCGTCAGCAGGATGGCGATGATCGTCATCACCACGAGCAGCTCGATCAGCGTGAATCCGGTCCGGGACCGCACTGACGTCACCATTCGCGATAGGGCAGGCCGTTGATGCCTTTGCCCGGCGCGAGCGAAAACACATCGAACACATCGTCGCCATCCCTGGGATCGTCCGGCGGGCTCGCGTAGCTGCGCTTGCCCCAGGTCGCCGCCGCGGCGAGGGTCGTCTCGGCGCTGAACGGATCGCGCGGAACGCGGCGCAGGAAGTAGATTTTTTCTTTTTTCGGGCTTTTCTGGTCGTCGACGCCTTCGGCCAGGTCCTCGAGCTTTTTGGGGTAGCCCGAGTCGCCGATGGATTTTCTGATCCTGCCTTCGTCCGAGGCCTGCTTGTAGGCGTCGATCGCTTCGCGCACCTGGCGCAGCGACCTACGCAGATCCTGCTCCTTGGTGCGCTGCACGGATAGCTCGCTGACGGGCAGCGCGACCGACGCAAGCAGCGCAATGATCGCCACCGTGATCACCAGCTCGATGAGCGTAAAACCTTGAACGGCCTTGAGGCTGCGACCGGCTTTCACGCGCAGTCCCGTCGAATCGCTACTGGGACTGCATACCGCCGAAAGGCACCAGGGAGGCTCCGCCCGCGGGCGGAACCGGGGGCTGCGCGGCGGGCGCGGCCTGCTGGGGCGGTGCGAAGATCTGCTGTGTCGGCGTGGATATCGTGCCGAGCGGGCCGCCACTGATCGAGGCCTCGGTGCCGGCGGAAAATTCCACCATGCGCGCGTCGGGCCGGATCAGGCCTCGCACGATCCTCGGCGTAATGAGAAGCACGAGCTCGGACTTCGTATTGCTGTCGCTGGTGGAGGAGAATAGCCGCCCCAGGATTGGGAGGTCGCCGAGGCCGGGCACGCGGTTGGCGGAGCGGCGGTCATCGTCGTTTATGAGCCCGGCGAGGACCTGCGTCTCGCCATCGCGCAGGCGCAGCACCGTGTTCGCGTTGCGCGTGCCGATCTGGTAAGTGAGCGTGTTGCCGCCGCTGCCGTTCGGGGTCTGCACCGTGTTGGTGATGGTGCTCACCTCC
>JBGPLD010000181.1:0-4174 GCA_041486325.1 Gammaproteobacteria bacterium | reverse complement strand
GGGCAATCGGTCTATACTTGAGCCCCTCGGAGGTGAATATGATTCGACGTAACCTGCTCAAAGGCCTGGCGGCGTTTTCCCTGATGGGAGTCGCCGCAACCGGATGGGGACAGAAGGCCGCGAAAGGAGCCGTTAAAGTGGAAGAACTGCAGAAGAACTGGAAAATGCTGCTCGCCGACGGCGCAGATGTGGCGACCACCACCGAGCCGCTGAAGCTGGAGAATGCGGAGTGGCGCAAGCGGCTCAAGCCCGAAGCCTACGACGTGCTGCGGCGCGAAGGCACCGAGCGCGCAGGCACGAGCCCGCTCGACCGGGAGAAGCGGCCTGGCGTGTTCGTCTGCGCCGGCTGCAACCTGCCGCTATTTACCTCGGCGATGAAATTCGACAGCGGCACCGGCTGGCCGAGTTTTTTCACGACAATACCCGGCGTGTTCGGAACCACTACCGACCGCAAGCTCTTCATGGAGCGCACCGAATACCACTGCGCGCGCTGCGGCGGGCACCACGGCCACATCTTTGACGATGGCCCGGAACCCACTGGCCTGCGCTACTGCAACAACGGCGTCGCGCTGCGATTCATCCCGAAGACCGGCAAGGCCTAGGAAAGCCGGCACGACCGCCCCGTACAATGGGCGGATGGAAGTCAAGGGGACCGCGCCCGACGCCGCACGCATCCCGTACGCGGGACTCACCCCGGACCTCGTGCTCGACGCTCTGGACAGCGCCGGATTTCACGGCGACGGGCGCCTGCTGGCGCTCAACAGCTACGAGAACCGCGTGTACCAGGTCTGGCTGGAGGCCGCCACGCCCGCCGAGGAGGCGGGAGCGGCGGCTTCGGTCGTGGCGAAATTCTACCGCCCCGGGCGCTGGACCGATGCGCAGATACTCGAGGAGCATGCGTTCGCGCGGGAACTTGCCGCACGCGAGATTCCGGTCGTTGCGCCGCTTGTGCTGCGATCCGGAGAAACGCTGCATGAGTTCGGCGGCTTTCGTATCGCCGTGTATCCGCGCCGCGGCGGCCGCACGCCCGAACTTGAAAACCGCGACACGCTCGAATGGATGGGCCGCTTCATCGGGCGCATCCACGCGGTCGGCGCGATCCGTCCGTTCGCCGAGCGCCCCGCCCTCGACATGGCGAGCTTCGGCGAGGAGCCGCGTGACTGGCTGCTCGCTCACGATTTCATTCCGGCCGATCTCGTCGAGGCGTGGAAGAGCGTCGTCGAACTGGCGCTCGCGGGCGTGAGGCATTGTTACGAGCGCGCGGGCGAGTTCCGGATTCTGCGCTTGCACGGCGACTGCCATGCCGGAAACGTGCTCTGGACCGAAAACGGGGAAACGCGCGGCCCGCACTTCGTCGATTTCGACGATTGCCGCATGGGACCTGCGGTGCAGGATCTCTGGATGCTGCTCTCGGGTGACCGAAGCGCGATGACGCAGCAGCTCTCAGACGTGCTCGCGGGCTACGAGGATTTTCACGAATTCGATTCGCGCGAATTGCATCTTGTGGAAGCGCTGCGCACGCTGCGCCTGATCCATTATTCGGCGTGGCTCGCGCGGCGCTGGGACGATCCGGCCTTCCCCGCCGCATTCCCCTGGTTCAACACGCAGCGCTACTGGCAGGACCGGATTCTGGAACTGAGGGAGCAGATCGCGCTCATGGACGAGCCCCCGTTGGGGCCGGCGTGACTCAGTTCTCGGACTCTCCGGCCGTGGACGGCGCCGGCGGTCATCGGCCTGCCTGCGCCTGCGCGGGCCGACGGAACCGGAACCTGCGTCCGGCTTCCTCGAAAAGAGAAGTTTTTCTCCCGGAAATGCCCCAGTGATCGGTCCGGTTGGGCGGCCACTTCCAGTCTTCGGGGCCGCCGACCCTGTAGCTGTCGTCGATCCTTAGAATCTCGGACGTGTACTCGACGATCGCGCCGAAGGGCGCCGCAAAATAGCCGAACACGTTGTTGCCGGGACCATGCCGGCCTGGGCCCCAGACCGGATCGAACCCCGAGTCCTTCAATCTTCCGATTCCCCGCATGACTGCGTCGAGGTCCGTCATCTCGAAGGCGATGTGATTCAGCGACGATTGCTCCGCGCGCGCAAACGCAAGCGCGTGATGCGTGCTGTCGCAGCGCACGAAATTCATGAAATTCGTGCGGTCCGACAGCTTGAACCCGAGCGCTTCCACGGTGAAGCGCGAGCACGCTTCCGGATCCACGGCGTTGAGCACGACATGCGTGACCTGGACGGGCCGCTCGGAACTCGGCGGCAGGCTCGCGACCCGCTCTTTTTCCGCCACGAAACGGAACACCTGCCCCTCGGGTCCCTCGACGAGGAATCCGGCGGCCCTTCCTGGCTCGTCGAATTCCGGCACGGACGGATGAATACGAGCGCCGGCGCCGGAGGCACGCGCTCGGATTTCTTTCAGTTCGGTTTCCGATCCCGAGAACGTGATCGCGGTAACGGCCGGCGCCGGCGCGTCCGCGATCGAGACCACATACGGATGATCCGCGCTGCCCCGAAGATAGGAAATTCCGTTTTTCGTCCCGCAGTCGAGCAGGCCCCACGGTTCCTTTAGAAACCGGACCGCGGCGCTGCGATCCGGCACTTCGAGTTCGATGCTGCGCAGCCTCATGTCTCGCCCCTCGCCGCCGTGCCCCGGAAAATTTTCCTCACCCCACGCGCAGCAGCGCGGCCGCGGTCCCGCCCAGAATCCGGTCGCGCTCGGCGTCCGCCAGTTCCGTCAATCGTTCGACGGTCGCCACCGGCTGTGTGAGGCCCATGTCAAAGCAATAGTCGCTGCCGAGCAGCACGCGGTCGGCGCCGACCATGCGCACCAGGTTCAGGTTGATGCGATCGTCGTGGCCGATCGTATCGTAGGTGAAGCGCCGCAGATAGGCGCTGGGCAGCTGCTTCATGTGCTTGAGCTCCGGGCGCACTTTCGTTCCGTGATCGAGGCGGCCGATCAGCCCCGGAAGCGTTCCGCCCGCGTGCGGAAGATTGATTTCGAGCTTCGGAAACGCATCGAGCACTCCGCCGAAAATCAGGTGCGCCGCGGCGACGCCGGTATCGTACGGGTTGCCGAGCAGATTGCGCAGGTAAAAGCGCGCGGTGCGGTCGGTGCCGATGGTGTAGACCGGGTGAAGAAAGACCGGCCAGCCCCGCTCCTCGCACTTCGCGTAGATGTCCCACCAGCGCCTGTCGTCGAGCTCGATGCCGTCAATATTGGTCGCAAGATACAGGCCGCGCAGCCCCGGCAGCTTCGCGGCGCGCTCGATTTCCTTCAGCGCGAGCGCGGGATCCTGCATCGGCGCCATGGCGAGCCCGACAAAATTTCCGGGGTACTTTTTGTGCGCCGCCGACGCAGCATCGTTGTACACCTGTGCCAACGCCAGGCCAAAGGCCGGCGCTGCCCAGTACACCATGGGCGTGGTGAGCGACAGCGCATGCACGTCCACGCCCTGGCGCTTCATGCCTTCGAGGCGAAGCTCGAGGCTCACGAACTCGTCGCTGAACGCGTTTGCAAGTTTTCCGGCGGTGATCCTGTAGCCGCTGGCAGCGCGCTCGAGTTTCGCTCCGTGCGACGGACCGTCTCGGGTGATCAGGTCGAGCCACTCTCGCGGATACCAGTGGGCATGAGTATCGATCGTGAGGCCTTGATAGCGCCGGCCGGAATGCGCATCAGAACGAGTTTGAGTCATCGGTTCAGTTCGTTGAACTCGGCATTGTCGAGTATTCCAGGCTGCCGTGCATGAACCCTGAATCGCTGGCTTACGCGCGCTGCGCGCGCGCCGCCGATATTCCCGACCGGACCAACTGAACGGAAAAACTGCCCTGGTGCCGGATTTCCGCGACGGAAATCAGCGCGCTCCGGGCGGAGGAGGAGGCGGAGGAGGCGGCGGCGCGTAAACGGGTTCGAATGGAGCGCCGGGGCCCGGACGCGAAGATACGAGGCGCCCCGAGACGGGAACCTTGTGGCCCTTCGCGTACATGCATTGCACGTACGCGTTGTCGTAGCGCCGCTGCACTCCGTAGGCGGATTGGCTTCCGGCGCCGGATCCCGCAAGCGTGCCCACCACCAGTCCGCCGCCGGCGCCCGCGGCCGCGCCGCTTTGTCCGCCGATTGCAGCGCCGGCCACTGCGCCCACCGCGGTGCCGAGCGCGGCGCTTTTCGCAGTGCTTTCGG
>JBGPLD010000180.1:0-4178 GCA_041486325.1 Gammaproteobacteria bacterium | reverse complement strand
TGAAGTTTTTCACCGGCACTTGAGGGTTCACCGAAAGGATGAGCTGGGTGATCATCGTGGTCGCAACCGGCGCGAGCTCCTTCAGCGGGTCGAAGTTCGACTTCGTATACACATGCGGATTGATCGCGACCATGCTGTCGGCGCCGAACAGCAGCGTGTAGCCGTCGGGCGGCGAGTGTGCCACGTACTCGGCGGCGATGTTACCGTTGGATCCGGCTTTGTTCTCGACCACGACCGGCTGGCCGAGGAGTTCACCGAGCATCGGCGCCATGACGCGCGCCGCCACGTCCGGCGCGCCGCCGGGTGCTATCAGGACGACCAGCTTGATCGGCCTCGTCGGATACTGCGCCGGCGACGCGCCCGCCAGGCACAGTCCCGCCGCGAGCAAGGTCGCGCCTGAGAGCCGGCGCATCATCGTCGCGATCATCATCGGGTGATCCCCGTCATTGCTCCATCGAGCTTGCGGCGAAGACCTCTTCGAGCTTCACCAGGCGCGGCGTCAGGCCCTGTTCATGCGAGTACTGCGCCGCGGTCTCTAGCGTGACGCGGTTGGCCTTGATGCCGTGGCGCACGAGCGGAGTGCGCAGCGCTTCCGCGGCCTCGGGCGCAAGCAAGCCCGCGGCGAGGTGATATTCCGCGTGCTCCAGGCGCTGCTTGCTGGCGATGCCGTTGGCGCGCTCGAACGCCGTGAGAATATTCAGCACGGCCCAGGGGTGCTTTTCCGCGATCTCTCTGCGGATCACCATGCCGTGATTGATGGGCAGGATGCCGGTCTTGCGGAAATAGCGGGTCCCTTCGGCCACCGGGTCGGGGAATAGCGGCCGGATGTCCGGATGATTCCACAGGTCGGCGGTGCTGCGGTCGACCAGGTTGGGATCGACGATGTAATGCAGCGCCGCGTCGAGCTCCCCCGAGAGCATCATTCCGCCCAGGCTCTTCTCGCGCGGAATCTGGTTGATCGTCACGCCCGGCGGCGCGGCGAACCCGATCGCGCTGCGATGGCTGTGGGAAGGCGTGCGCTCCATCCAGAATTCCATGTGCCGGGGCTCGACGCCGAACTCGTGCTGAAGCACGCCGCGCGCCCACAGCGCCGCGGTCTGCTGGTATTCCGGCACCCCGACGCGCTTGCCCTTCAAGTCCGCGGGTCTCTCGATCCCCGCGCCGCGCCGCACCAGGATGGCGGCGTGGTAGAACTTTCTCGTGGTGAAGACAGGCAGGCCGGTCCAGCGCTCGTCGCCCTTGCACTTCGCCATGATCAAGGACGAAAACGACATTTCGGAGACGTCGAAATCGGCGAATTTCAGCTGCCGCCAGAAAAGCTCCGACGGATGCACGCGGCTCGGTATCAGGTCGATGCCCTCGGGCTTCACCTTGCCGTCGAAAATCGGCCAGGTCCTGGGGTTCGACGCCATGCCGATGCTGAGCTCAAGGTTCATGAGGTTCGGCCGTCTCAGCGACTCAGACTTGCGATGGCACGTTGGTAGTAGGAGAGGTCCAGATATTTCTCCGGCGCCTGCGGCTTGTTTCCCTTCTGGCCCTCGATCTCGGCGCGCACCGCCAGCGTGTTGCGAAAGCCCTCGGGATCGAACTTCGCGTCCGGGGTGAAGCCGAAGGAAGGATTCGCGAGCAGCTCGTAGGTGCGCGCGGCGACTTCCGGCGCGAGCTTCAGGTTCTCCGCGAGCTTCGCAATGCTGTCGCCTTTGTTTGCCGGCGCCAGCGCGGCGCGCAGCGATTCCACGTACGCTGCGATGTAGCGCTCGAGCAGCGCACCATGGGCATTTGCCCACGAGCGCAGCACGAACGCGCCGTTCGCCTGGTAGGGCCCGAGCAGGTCCGCCAGGCCTCCCATGCTCTTCATTCCCCGCTGCGCGGCCAGGACCGAGAAAGGCGGATTGAGAACGGCAGCGGCGTTCTGATCGTTCTTGAGCATCGCCTCGTAGCGCAGGCCGCCGCGGCCCTCGGGCTTCACCGCGTAATCCACGCCGTCCTTCAGCCCGTGCCTCAAGAGGAGCTTCTTCGCGAGCAGCGCGTACGCCGTGTCCGGCGCGTCGACGAGGAGCGTCCTGCCGCGGATGTCCGCGAGCGTCCTGACGTAAGGCTGCACGATGAATTCGTTCATGCCGCTGTCCCCGCCCGAGACGATGATCACGTCCTGCCCCGCGACCTCGACCATCGCCACGGCATTGTCCACGGCGGCGTGCGCGATCTCGAACGCGCCTTTGGCGAGCCCCGCGCGCTGCGCCTCCGAATTCTGCGTGAACTGGAGCTCGATCCTCAATCCGTGCTTTTCGAAGATGCCCTTCGGAATGCCGACGAAGAACGGCAGGTTCTTGGCCGTGGGAAAGACATTGACCCGCAGCGTCGTCAGCTCGGCCGCGCCGGCGGACGCGCTGACGAGCGCCAGGCCGATTGCAAGAGCGGCGCGCAGACTGGCGAAGACCGCGGCGGCACGTGAATGGACATCCGGCTGCATCTCTTACCCCTTCCGGCGAATGCGCGTAGACTAGCTGCGCCGATGCCGGGATGGAAGTATGGCAAAAGGGCGATGGGTCAACAACCGGCTTTGCCGCGGCGGTCGGGCAGGGGGCGGGCAAATCCCTCGCGCCGGACGCCGAATTCGAGAAATAATCCCTCAAATGGACCGGTTTCTTCAGGCAGATTGTGACCGCCTGATCTATCCTGCGAGGTTAGTCTGATTGCGGTTGCCAATAGGGGAATGCCATGACAGACATGCGTAACTGGATGATCTGGCCGGATAACACAATGTTGTCCGTGCTGATCCTGCTGCTCATCGCAATGCTTTGTCTTTATGCCGCGCGCACGCCCATGCATGCCCTGATCCGCTCCGTCGGCCATGCCCTCGGCGGCAGCCTGCGACTGGGCGCGCGCTGGCTGTTCGTGGCGGCGGCGGAAATGAGGGAGCGCAACAAGACCGTCCTGATGGCGCACGGACGCCAGGAAGTGGGCCAGCGCGTGGAGCGCGAATTCGAGCGCGTGGGCGTCCTGGTCACGCGCGACCTGCAGGGCTATCCGACCCTGCAGCGCAAGCTGCTCGAGGAAATCACGCGCATCGAGGAGGATTACAAGAAGTGCGGCGAAGTGCCGCCCCCGCCTCCGGACTGGGTCGAGGCCGTCGCCGCGGTCGCCAACATCAAGTCGGGCGGCAACGAAGTGATACAGAAAATCCTCGACGACATCAGGAAATCGGTCAATCAGATCCACGAGAAGGCCCTGTCCGAGTATCGCCGCTCCTACGAGACGCGGCACAAGATCCTGGAGGGATTCATGCCGTTCTGGCGGTCCGTCGACAAGACCATGACGCAGGTCGACAAGAAAATGACGGGCCTGCAGGAAAGCGCCGGGACCGTGGACGCGCAGATGGAAAAATACAAGCAGATCAACGCCAAGACCGACAAGGCGGAACACGCCCTGACGAACTCCGCGTTTACCCAGTTCGCCATCGCGACCGTCGTCATGGCCGTGGCGATGGGCGGCGCGTTCATCAACTTCAAGCTGATCGCGCTGCCGATGTCCGAAATGGTCGGCGCGGCCGACTACATCACCTCGACGCTGCGCACCTCCGAGGTGGCCGCGCTCGTGATCATCCTTGTCGAGGCGTCGATGGGATTGTTCCTGATGGAGTCGCTGCGCATCACGCACCTCTTCCCGCCTATCGCCAACCTGAACGATCGCATGCGCCACCGAATGATCTGGATCTCGCTTACCCTGCTGGTGACGCTGGCGGGAATCGAAGCCGCCCTGGCGCTGATGCGCGACATGATAGTCGCCGAGAAGATGGCGAGCCTGCAACAGCTTAGGGGTGCGCAGCAAGCCGTGCCCACCGATCTGTTGCTAGCGCGAATCCCGACCGCTGGCCAGATGCTGCTCGGTTTCATTCTGCCGTTCGCGCTGGCTTTCGTCGCAGTCCCGCTCGAGTCCTTCATCCATTCGTCCAGGACCGTTATCGGCGCGCTGCTGGTCATGTTGATCCGCGCGCTCGGATTCGTACTGCGCGTCCTCTCCAACCTGGCGCGGCAGACGAGCCGCGCGCTGATTCACTTCTACGATCTGCTGATCGTGCTGCCGATTCTCGCCGAGCACCTGGTCAGGTCGACGCGCGGCGGCGGGGCAGGGGTGAAGTCCGTCGGCGGCAAGCTGTAGAACCCTATTGAGCAGGG
>JBGPLD010000179.1:0-4179 GCA_041486325.1 Gammaproteobacteria bacterium | reverse complement strand
GGCACGTTCTTTCGGCGCGCGCCGTCTTTGTCTATCAACGGCGCGCCAACCGAGTGGACGCCGGGAACGAAGGGACGGTCCGGACCCAGAATCTCCCAGACCTTTTTTGTCATGCGCGTCATCACGCGCATGCTGACCACGACGTAGGGCGAATCGGTCAGCTCAATGCCGATATGGGAAATGTGCGAGCCGAGGGGTCCCATCGAGTAGGGAACGACGTACAAGGTTCGGCCGCGCATGCAGCCGTCGAACAACTTCTCCAGCGTCGCGCGCATCTCGCGCGGGTCATTCCAGTTGTTGGTCGGGCCGGCATCGTCCTTGTTCCTGCTGCAGATGAATGTCCGATCTTCCATGCGCGCCACGTCGCTCGGATCCGACAGCGCAAGAAAACAACCGGGGCGAAGCTTCGGATTGAGGCGCTTCATGGTGCCGGCGCTGACCATCTCCTCGCACAGGCGATCGTATTCGGCTTGCGAGCCATCACACCAGGAGATCCGCTCGGGTTGGGTCAGCGCGGCAATTCGCGCAACCCACTCCTTGACGCCGTTGTGCTGCACGTAACCCGGAGCGCCGATGTCGATGGCAGGGACGTAAGGTTGATTCATGCTGGGGCCTCGCGATGAGCGACCGGGCGTCAAATGAAGCGGCGACCGCCGGCCTTTTATAGTGAAGGCGCAAACTTTACCACGATCCGGTTGCGCCGAAAATAACCCGTAAAAACGATAACTTGTTCAATCGAATGCGCCGCCCGGAGGATACCCGTGGCGTCTCGAATCTTACCCCTGCAGCCTTCGCCTCATGTGCCGGGCCAGGCGGAAAATCGGCCCGGTCGTGGTCACCAGGATGATGACGCGCGTCACGTGAGCTGCGGTAACAAGCGGCACGCCAAGCTGCAGCACCTTGGCCGTAATGCACATCTCGGCCATGCCGCCCGGGGCGGTGGCGAGCACCATCGTGGGCGTGGACACTGCGCCGGTGAGCGCGACGCCCCAGCCGAAAAGAGCCGATAGCGCGATCGCGATCACTATCGAGATGCACACCATGGCCATGTAGCGCGGCGCCTCCCTCAGGGATTCGCGCTGGAACCCCGAACCGAGCGCGCAGCCCAGCAGAACCTGGGCCGCGTTGGACAGCGCAATCGGCATAGCCGACAGGCGCACTTCGGCGACGGTCAGCGCGATTGTAACGGCGAGCGGTCCCAGCATCCACGCATTCGGCATGTTCAGCCCCTTGAGCAAACCGCCGGCGGCAACCGCGATTGCCAGCAGTGCAGCCAGCCCTTGCAAGCTCACATCCCGGTGCGGCGGTTCATAGGCATCGGTTCCGTGCACGCCCACCGCCGCAATGGTGAACGGCACGATCACGACCACGAGCAGGATCCGCAGCGATTGCGCCATCACGACACGGTCCGACTGCGCCCCAAAACGTTCCCCGAGTATCGTCATCTCCGCGGCACCGCCGGGAACACTCGCGAACAACGCGGTCGTCGCGTCCAGGCCGGCACTGCGCGAGAGGAACCACCCGCTTGCATAGGCGAGCAGCACGGCGAGCAGCGCCGCAGCGACAAGCAAATACCAGTGCGCCGCGACTTCCAGCGCGACCACCGGGCTGAAATACAGGCCCAGCGTGCAACCGATCACGACCTGCCCCGCCGCTCTGCCTCCCTTAGGCGAGGCCAGTGTGACTCCCATGAACTTGCCGCAGGCCATGCCCAGCAGCGGTCCGATCATCCACGGCAGCGGCGCGCGCAGGAAACTGAACAGCGCCCCGCTCGCCACGCATACGAAGAGCGCGCTCACTACGGGAAAGCGCATCATGCCCCGCCGGAGGTGACAAGGGTTGCGGGAGCGCCCTTGCTATTCCACCTTGACATTGGCCTGCTGCACCACTTTTCGCCAGCGCTCGATGTCGCCCCTGATAACCGCGAGGAATTGCTCGGGCGAACCGCCCGCGGGCGCCACGCCGTCCGTGGCGAGCAGAGTTTCCATGTCCTTCGCCTGCAATGCCAGATTCGCTTCGCGATTGAGGCGGTCGAGGACTGTTCGCGGAATTCCCCCGGGGCCGATCAGGCCATGCCACAGAACGACTTCATATCCGGGAATGCCCGCCTCTGCCACCGTCGGCAGCTCAGGCGCGGCAGGGATGCGCTTTGCGGTAGTGACCGCGAGGCCGCGCAATCGTCCAGACTTGATGAACTGCAGGGTTGTCGACACGCTGCCGAAAATCACCTGAACGTTTCCGGCAATGGTGTCGTTCAGCGCCGGGCCGGTGCCCTTGTAGGGAACATGCACGATCTTTGCCCCGGCCATGTCGAGAAACAATTCGGCCGCCAGATGCGTGATGCTTCCCGAGCCCGACGAACCGTAGGAGAGTTTGCCCGGTTCCTGCTTCGCGGCGTCAATCAGCTCTTTCAGCGTTCTTGCCGGAAGCGAGGGATGGACGGCAATGACGAAAGGCCCCTGCGAAAGCTGGATGATGGCCGAGATGTCATTCACGGGATCGAAGGAAAGTTTGTACAGACTCGGATTCACCGTGTAGCTGCCGGAAATAAGAAGCAATGTGTAGCCATCGGGCGCCGACTTGACGGCGAGTTCGGCTCCGAGATTGCCACCCGCTCCCGGCTTGTTCTCGACGATGAACTGCTGTCCAAGGCGCCCGGAGAGCCTTTGTGCAATAAGGCGTGCGATGAAATCGGTGCCGCCTCCGGGCGCGAAGGGCGCGACTATTCGAACCGGCTTCGTCGGGTATTGCGGCCCCTGACTCTGGACGGCTTCTGCTGCGACAGCAATGAATACAAGTATTGCATGACTTATTAATTTCCTCATTCTGTTTCCTTTCCTCCAAGACTGAGCCCTGGGTGCTTGTTACCGACTGAACGGCGCGCCGCCTATGCTACCCGTGCGGCGTTGCTGCGTTAAGATAGTGGCGCTGAATAAATTGGAATCGAACGATCATGTATGAATCCGGATTCCCCGCGTTGCGCCGCACGATCTCGTTGTTGCTGCTGTTTAGTATTACTGCGCCGGAGGGGTCGCTGGCGCAGGTCGCTCGCACTTACCCGGCAAAGCCCGTCCATTGGATCATACCTTACGCCGCAGGCGGTTCGGCCGACACTCGTGCCCGTCAAATCGCGCCAAGGCTGACGGAAATCTGGACTCAACCGGTTGTCGTCGAAAACAAACCCGGCGCCGGCGGCGTGATCGGTACTGACTTCGTCGCGAAGTCCGCGCCCGACGGCTACACCATAGGCATGGGAAATTTTGCTCCGATCGCCGTGAGCCTGTCGCTGATGAAGAGCTTGCCCTACGATCCGATCAAGGATCTCGCGCCGGTGGTGCTACTCGAGCGCGGACCATTGGTACTCATGGTCAACCCGTCCATGCCGGTGAAGTCGGTCAACGACCTGATCTCGTTGGCTAGAGAAAAGCCCGGCACGCTCACATTTGCCTCCTCCGGGAACGGCAGCGCGCATCATCTTTCCGGAGAAATGCTCAAGGCAATGACCGGAATCGACATACGGCACGTTCCCTATAAAGGCGGTGCGCCCGCCGTCACCGACCTCATGGGCGGTCACGTGTCGATGATGTTTGAGCTGATGTATTCGGCGCTACCAGGCATAAGAGGCGGAAAGCTGCGGGCACTGGCGGTGACCAGCGCACACCGCCTCTCGGTCCTGCCCGACATCCCCACGCTTGCCGAAGCCGGCGTGCCGGGATTCGAATCCAGCAACTGGCAGGGCGTGATCGCCCCGGCCGGAACTTCCGGGGAAATTGTTTCCGCGCTGAGCGCGGCGATCAATAGAGTGCTTGCCATGCCCGATATCCGGGAAAGAATCGTAAGCGAGGGCAACGAGGTTGCTGGCGGATCTCCCGCAGAATTCGCCTCGCTCATCAAAACGGAAATCCTGAAATGGGGCAAGGTGGTACGCGGCGCCGGGGTGCAGGCAGATTGACCGGCGAGCGGCCGAAGTTGTGCCGCACGCCAAGTCATTTTCCAATACAAAAGCGCGAGAAAATTTCTCCCAGCAAATCATCGGCCGTGAATTCGCCGGTGATGGTATTGAGTTCCCGTTGCGCGATGCGCAGTTCCTCGGCAAAGAGTTCGCTATGTGCCATTGCCTGCTGCGCCTGCTCGAGCGCCCCGGCAACGCGCTCGAGCGCCGCCAGGTGCCGCGCCCGC
>JBGPLD010000178.1:0-4194 GCA_041486325.1 Gammaproteobacteria bacterium | reverse complement strand
CGGCGCAAGGCGCGCTTGCGGCGAACCTCGGCGGTCTCTCAAGCGGCCTTGCGGTATTCGCTCGGGAAATGGGCACGCTCTGGAAGACCACCGTGGTGGTCGTGATGTCCGAGTTCGGCCGCACCTTCCGCGAAAACGGCAACCGCGGCACCGACCACGGGCACGGAAATATGATGTGGGTCCTCGGCGGCGGCATTGCGGGCGGGCGCATCGCCGGGCGCCAGGTCGCGGTGAGCGAATCGAACCTCTTCCAGAACCGCGACTCCCCGGTTCTGAACGATTACCGCTCGGTGCTCGCCTATCTTTTCACGCGGATGTACGGCCTGGGCGGCACGGCGCTCAGCCGCGTCCTGCCTGG
The DNA here is from genome assembly GCA_041486325.1 of Gammaproteobacteria bacterium. Taxonomy (GTDB): domain Bacteria; phylum Pseudomonadota; class Gammaproteobacteria; order Burkholderiales; family SG8-39; genus VBDM01. Next base: position 3,836 of record JBGPLD010000178.1, on the reverse strand, counting down.
CGCGAAATCGGACGACTACGGATTCATCTGACTGACGGAGCGCTCGATCCAGACCCGCTTCCTCGCTTCGCCAGCTCGCGCAGCACGGCACGGCGCTTCTTGGCGACGCGCAGCGTTTTGCCTTTTTCGATCTTCAGGCGCGCGAGCATGTCCTTCGGCGGGATCACGCCGACGGAGTTGCCGATTCGTTTAAGTTCGAGGGCGGTCAACCCGCTGAACCACTCTTCTCAAGCGCGTACGGCCGGCCGCTTCCATTCGCTCGTCCGGAACGGCTGCAGCGTATCGATGGTCTCGGGAGACTCTTTGCGGTAATCCCACTGGAAGAAACGCACCGTCACGCGATCCGGCGTCATGTCGAGCAGAATGAATCCATGGCGCTCGGTCGCCGGATAGAGTTCCTCGAACTCCAGGCCGGCGGGAATCTGCGGGCGCATGCCGCGAAACGTGGAGGGCCAGCCTTCGTCGCCCGTGCCGATCGGCCCGGTGAGGATCGAGACGACCGGATTGCGGGAGAGATCGAATTCGTTCGTGCGGCGCATGACCCCTTCGCCGATCGCATGCAGGTCGCCGCTGATGAAAAAGGGCGTGCGCCCCTTCATCTCCGAGCCGGCCTTGGCGAGCCGGTCGTGCTGCGCGCGCCAGCCGGGTTGCCAATGAGGTTTCGTCACTTCGGTCGTGAGACGCGCGTTTCGCTCGACGTCCGCGTACCACTCGCCCCACTTCCCGGCGCTCCAGCCGATCGGCGTGGAGGGAACGTTAATGACGTGATCCGTGTCGTCCGCCGCCATGCGCCGCTTCAGCCAGTTCTCGACATCCGGCGGCACGAACCCGGCGCTTTTCCCCGCGAGCGTGATGTATCCGCGGCAATCGTACATGAGGAACTCCGCGAGCTTGCCGTAGCGCAGCGTACCGAAGCTTTCGGAGGCGCCCGCCACGCGGTCCGACGCGCTGGCGCCGGCGAGCCCGAGGGGGCGGTTCGCCTCGGGAAGAAATTCCGGGTAGTAAAGGAACTGGGTGGCGCGCGTCGCGCGGAACATGAACGCGTCGGGCGGGAAGGTGACCAGGCGGTCATCCGCTTCGTCGTTGTCGAAATAATCGTGATCGTCACGCATGAAAAACACCGGGATCGACCGGCATCGCGTTCCATAGAGCGGGGCGATCTGCGGACCGACGGCGCGCTTCAACACCGATTCGTTGGGCGTGCCGAGGACCGGGATCGTGCGGTCGAAATCTCCCGCGTAGGCGAGCGCCGCCGGGCTGCGGCCCGAGCGTGTAGTGGCAATGCGCGAGCGCAGATCCCAATACACCTGGTCGCCGTTCGCGATCAGCACATCGGGCTCGAACGACAAGGCCCGCTCGACGAGGCGGATGCGCAGCGGCATCGGCAGGTAGCGGTTGAGCACATCGTGCCCGCCCGGGCAGGTGTACATCAGCACCCGCAGCGATTCGCTCCTCGCGTCAGCGGACGGAAAGGTCTTCAGCGGCCAGGGATCGGCGAGTCTTTTCCCTCCGGCGTCGACGAGCTGCAGCGTGTAGCGGCGGCCAGGCTGCAGGCCGTCGATGGTGAACTCCCAGTGTTCGCCGCTGCTGTCGGTCCTGCGCGCGGAGGCCACGCGCTTGTCGACGAGCAACCGGGGCGGTTTGGCCAACGCGCGCACGAACGACGCCTTGATGAGCATGCGCTCGTCGTTCACGGTCGGTAGGAGGTGCACGAGATCGCCGCTGTTCCACACCGATCTGGATTGAGCCCGAAGCTCGTCGGGCAAGGCCGACGCCGCGGCGAGCGTCGTCATGCCCTGAAGAAATTGCCTTCGCGTCGTCATGTGGATCTCCCCTTTTGAAGGCCACCTGAAACCGTTCATTCTAGACCCGACGGGCAAGCCGGCCGCGCTCGCCAGCCCGAGTCGTTCACGCGTATGATGAGCCGGCTCTGGCGTGCCCTTATCAACTCGTTCCGACCGAGAAAGGGGATCCGTATGAAAAAGCTCGAGGTCTTGTTGGTCCTGCTCGCATTCGCCACGGCCGCCTTTGCCCAGTCCTCACCCGAGCCGGGAAAATCCGGCGGCGGCGTGCAGGCCGGCAAGACAATCGAAGGTTTCTGGCAGGACACTTCCCGCCGCATTCTCTTCTCGCGCGACGCCCCGCCCGCTTACGTATACGGCACCTGGAATGCGCTCGACCAGCAGCAGACCTATCCCGCGGCCAAGCACATCCGCAGGTCCGGACGCGACTTCGAGCTGACCGATCTCCTCTACGACGACGAGTACACCATCAAGGTGGTGAACGCGAAGGAGGACGGCATCGAGTTCGTGAGATCGACGCAATCTCCCGCCTGCGGTATGTGGCATCAATGCCGCCTCGCGGGAGACGAGCTGTTCTGCTCGCTGGAGAACATTTGCCGGGAAGGCGGCCGCGACGTTCTGGACTGGCGGGGCGAGGAGCGCTACGCGCGGCGCGCCCTCTGCGAAAGAGACGGCAAGCGGCAGGCGCAGGGGATTCCCGTTCTGTGCAAGTGACAAGGTGGAGAGGCCCATGAAGCACGGCACTGCGGCGCTGCTGTTTCTCCTGGCTCTGGCGCCGCTCGTCGCGCTCGCCCAAGCCTCGGGCAACGCGCCCGCCCTCAACGAGAAGCAGCTCCTCGGCATGCGGCTCTTCAATCAGTCCTGCCGCGTCTGCCACGTCAAGCCGCAGCTCGCGAGCCCGCAGTTCGCGCCGGTGCTCTCGAAGAACACGTTCGGCGGGCACGAAGCCGCCCTGCGCCAGTTCATCGCGAACGGCACGCCGCGCATGCCGGGATTCAAGACTCATTTCAAGCCGGCCGAGATCGACGCGATCGTCGCCTACCTCAAGACGATCGATTAACGGATTGCGATGCCCATTGCCTGTCATCCCGAGCATTCCCCCTGTCATCCCGAGCGCAGCGAGGGATCTGCTTTTCTGCCAACAAAAGCAGATTCTTTGTCGCTTAGCTCCTCAGAATGACAACGCTCCATAGACGAACGGAGAACGCCATGCGAAACCTACTTGCGCTGCTCGCACTCACCGCATTCACCTCAGCCCAAGCTGCAGATGTTCTTTTGAGCGGCGCTATCGTCTCCCCCTCCGGCGAGAAGATGGGCGGCGTGACCGTGTCGGCGAAGCCGGCAGGCGGCACGATCACGACGAGCGTCTTCACCGACGACGCGGGCAACTATTACTTCACGCCGCTCCCCGCCGGCAAATATCGCGTCTGGGCGCAGGCGCTCGGCTACCGCACCGCGAAGAGCGAAGTCGATCTCTCCGCGAACCGCAAGCACAACTTCAAGCTCGCGCGCCTCGCCGATCCCGAGCAGGCGTTCAGGCAGCTCCCCGGCAACATGATGCTCGCCGCGCTGCCGGCTGCGACCGAGCAGGACCGGCGCATGAAGCGCCTGGTGCGCAACGACTGCACCGGCTGTCACACCGCGAGCTATCCGCTGCAGCACCGCTTCGACGAGGCGGGCTGGAACGCCATCATCGAGTTGATGAAGAACGCCAACGTGTACGGCACTTACGTCGGCAAGGAGCGCAAGCCCGCCGGCCTGCTCGACTTCCACCAGAAAGAGCTCGCCGCCTACCTCGCGCGCGCGCGCGGGCCCGGCAAGAGCACGATGAAGCTGAAGCCCGAGCCGCGTCCCTCGGGAGAGGCCGCGCGCGTCGTCTTCAGGGAATACGACCTGCCGCTCGATCCGGACGCGGGGCTCCCCGCAAACTACGTGCAGAACGACGGCACCGACTGGTCGCTCGGCACGCCTTCGGTGATGATTCCCGGCTGGGGCGTGCACGACGCCTGGCTCGATCTCGCCGGTAATGTCTGG
>JBGPLD010000177.1:0-4195 GCA_041486325.1 Gammaproteobacteria bacterium | reverse complement strand
ATGGCCGAACAGTTCCGATTCAAGGAGATCTTTCGGCATCGCGGCGGTATTGATGGCGATGAAGGGCTTGTCCGCGCGCGGGCTGTGCCGGTGCAGCGCCTGCGCCACAAGTTCCTTGCCCGTACCCGATTCGCCTGTGATTAGCACGGCTGCGCTCGACTGGGCCAGCCGGCCGATCGAGCGAAAGACCTCTTGCATCGACTGCGCCCGTCCCAGGATCTCGGGCGATCCGCTAAGCGTCTCCTGCGCCTCGCCCTCGCGCACGCTCTCGTCAAGCGCGCGGCGGATGAGTTCGACCGCCTGGTCGACGTCGAAGGGTTTCGGCAGGTATTCGAACGCGCCGCCCTGAAAGGCCGCCACCGCGGATTCGAGATCAGAGAACGCAGTCATGATGATGACGGGCAGATTGGGAAAGCGTTGCTTCACATTCTGCAGCAGCTCCAGACCCGACGCGCCGGGCATGCGGATATCGGACACCAGCACCTGGGGCGCGCCGGCGGCGAGCGCCTCCATGGCCTCGGTCGCCTGCGCGAAGGTCTTGAAGGCAATGCCCTCGCGGGTCAGCGCTTTCTCGAAGACCCAGCGAATGGAACGGTCGTCGTCAATAACCCAGACGGGTCTCATCACAATCTTTCACTGTAGCGGCAGCACAATGCGGAAACAGGTCCTTCCCGGCTGGCTTTCGCACTCGATCACCCCGTGGTGATGCTGCACGAAGGTCTGCGCCAGCGTCAGGCCAAGTCCGGACCCGCCTTCGCGGCCGGATACCAGCGGGTAGAAAATCTTGTCGCGGATATCCGCCGGCACGCCCGGACCGTTGTCAATTACCTGCAATTCTAATGCCAGCCTGTGCGGGCGTCGGGCGAGTGTCACCTGGCGCGCGACACGGGTGTGCAGCACGATCTTGCCTCGGCTCCCATTGGGGATGGAAGGGCCGGCACGGCTCCCGAGGATCGCCTGCGCCGCATTGCGCACGATGTTGAGCACGGCCTGGATGAGCTGCTCGGTGTCTCCGCGAAATTCGGGCAGGCCGACATCGTAGTCGCGATCCACCTGGATGCCGTCCGGAAATTCCGCCAGGATAAGGCTGCGGACTCGCTCGCATACCTCGTGGATGTTCACGGGCAGGAGATTGGGGGGGCGATGCGGAGTGAGCAGGCGGTCCATGAGCGTCTGCAGCCGATCGGCTTCCTTGATGATCACGCGTGTGTATTCGCGCAGGCTGGGCCGGTCGAGCTCCCGCTCGAGTAGCTGCGCCGAGCCGCGCAGCCCCCCCAAAGGGTTCTTGATTTCATGGGCGAGATTGCGGATCAGTTCCCGGTTCGCAAGATGCTGGGTCATGCGCTGCTCCTCGCGTTCGATGCGCAGCCTCTGGTCGATGGGCCGAAGCTCGAGCAGCAGGACCGCCTGCGGCAATTGGACAGGCGTAGCGATGCAATTCAGGTGCAGGGTCTCCTGACTGACAGGCGCCAGGATCAGGTCCTGATCGGCGAAGCCGCGCTCCTCGCGGATCGCCTGGCGCAACAGCCCGTCGAGCGACCCGGAATCGGCGAACAGCACGGGAAACGGCTGATCAAGAAGGCTCCTGTAACTGACCGCGAACAGCGTTTCTGCTGCCGGATTGACGTACTTCACGCGCAGCTCGCCGTCGAGCAGCGCTACCGCGGTAGCGAGTAGATCCAGGCCGGAAAAGGCTGCTGGGGTCATTGGGGGGGGATACGGCGGCAGCCTCCGCCGATGCGCATACGGCCATGCGTAGTTACTTGAGTTTGCCGAGCTCGCCTTTGATTAGATCGATGTTTTTCCCGTGTTGGTCGACCGCTTCCTGGTACGGTTTCAGCCGCTCCAGCACCCGTGCGTAGTTGCGCTCGTCGCCACTGCGGATCCCCTCCTGCTCGGTTAGCCTCTGCTTGGCTTCTATAAGCAATTGCTCTTCGTTCTGGAGCTCCGATTCGAGTATTTTGCGTCGATTTTCGTTGCGCGCGGCGAACCCCTCTCCGGATGCCGCTGGATTCGGCGTGGCGCGGGATGGAGCCTGCGCTGGCACTACCGATACTTCCTTGCTGACTAGTGTGCAGTTCTTTCCGACCGTGTCGCGCTTGACATTCGTATAAGTCGGTCGGCCGCTGGCGTCCGGGCACTTGTAGATCTCGCTCTGGGCATGCCCGCAAAGCACCGCTAGCGAGACACAAGCCCACCTCATCAATCGTTTGGTCATAGCCATGATCCGCGAGGCCCACAGAGGGAACATTAAGTCTAGGTTAAAACGGCCCTGATTTCAAATGAAAAAGGACGATGCACCCTGGCGGGGTACCTCGTCCTCCCTCGCTATGCTACTGGGCCCGGTCATGCGGGCCTCAGGCTTGCGCCCGATGTCAGGCGCTGTAGTACATGTCAAATTCCACCGGATGCGTGGTCATGCGGAAGCGCGTGAGTTCCTCATGCTTGAGGGCGCAATAGGCGTCGAGCATGTCGTCGGAGAACACCCCGCCCTTGGTGAGGAAGTCGCGATCCCTGTTAAGGCACTCCAGCGCCATCTCGAGAGACGAGCACACATGCTGGACTTTCTTTGCCTGCGCCGGCGGCAGGTCATACATGTTCTTATCGATCGGGTCGCCCGGGTGGATCTTGTTCTGCACGCCGTCCAGCCCCGCCATCAGCATCGCCGCAAACGCAAGATATGAATTGGTCGTGGGGTCCGGAAAACGCACTTCGACCCGGCGCGCCTTGGGATTGGTTACAAGCGGAATGCGGCAGGCCGCGGAGCGATTGCGCGAGGAATAGGCGAGATTGATCGGCGCCTCGAAGCCCGGTACCAACCGCTTATACGAATTTGTCCCGGGATTCGTTATCGCATTCAGCGCCTTGGCGTGCTTGATGATGCCGCCGATATAGTACAGCGCAAAATCGGACAGCCCCGAGTAGCCGTTGCCGGTGAACAGATTCTTCCCGTCCTTCCACACCGACTGGTGCACGTGCATTCCCGATCCATTGTCGCCGACAACGGGCTTGGGCATGAAGGTCGCGGTCTTCCCATACGAATGCGCGACATTCCACACCGTGTACTTCAGGATCTGCATCCAGTCGGCGCGCTTCACCAGGCTATTGAACATCGTTCCGATCTCGTTCTGGCCCATCGCGCCGACTTCGTGGTGGTGCACCTCGCACTCGACGCCCTGCCCCTCGAGCGCAAGCACCATGGCGTTGCGGATGTCCTGCAATGTGTCGATCGGTGGGACGGGAAAATAGCCGCCCTTGATCGGCGCCCGGTGACCCATGTTGCCGCCTTCGTATTCCTCGCCCGAAGACCACGGGGCTTCCTCGGACCTGATCTTCACGAAACAGCCGGACATATCCACGTTCCAGGTCACCGAGTCGAAGATGAAAAACTCGGGTTCCGGACCGAAATAGGCGGTGTCGCCCAGTCCACTGGACTTGAGGAAAGCCTCGGCACGCTTGGCGATAGTGCGCGGATCACGGTCGTAGCCCTTGCCGTCGGAGGGTTCGACCGCGTCGCAAGTGAGGTTCAGTACGGCTTCGTCGGTAAAGGGGTCCATGCGCGCACTGTCCGGGTCCGGCATGAGCAGCATGTCGGAGGCCTCGATGCTCTTCCACCCGGCGATCGAGGAGCCGTCGAAGAAATGCCCGCTCTCGAACTTGTCCATGGTGAAGGCCTTGAACGGCACGGAAACGTGCTGCTCCTTCCCGCGGGTGTCGGTAAAGCGCAGGTCTACGAACTTGACCTCCTTTTCCTTGATCATTTTCATGACGTCAGTGGCAGACATTGCCATTTCGCGATCTCCTCAGGGTTGCGGATTGTTGGTCGGAAAACGTGGAATAGAATGCCAAATCAGCAGAAATCGTGCCATCGGGCGTAAAAAGGCAGGCCATTGTGCCATAAGAGAGCACTCGCAGCGACAATTAGGGGTCACGCACCAAGCTGGCGCGAACCAGCGATTATGCGCACCAACCCGGTGCGAAGCAACTCCCCGACATAATGGTTGTGGCGAGATAAACTATATATACCTGCTACGCGTTTTCCGGATTTCGCCATGCCGACCGATTCGATTGAAGACATTCTCGCCCGGGCCAAACAGCGGGCAGATTCGATGAACCTGCCCTATGCCGGCGCCCTGCTGCCATCGGAGGCGCACGCGCTGATGCAACAGGTCCCGGGGTCCAAGCTTGTGGACGT
>JBGPLD010000176.1:0-4206 GCA_041486325.1 Gammaproteobacteria bacterium | reverse complement strand
GATTGAGGCTCTGGATCAGGTGCTGGGCCACGCGCAGTTCGTCATCTCCGCACTGCAGGATTCTCTTCAGACGCACAAAATCGCGCGTTGCAAGAAGCGCAAGATGTCCGCGCACCACGGCGAGGGCAAGGGCCCGGCCCGGTGTAGAATCCGGCAATGCGAGCAGCTGCAGTTCGAGGCACTCCGCGAAGTTTCGCGCGCCCACGCCCACTGGATCGAAGCTTTGCAGATGCTTGAGCGCGATCTGCAGGTCCTCGGGTCCGAACTGCAACTCTTCGGGCAGCAGCCGGGCCATTTCCTCCAGAGGCTGCGTGAGATAGCCGTCTTCGTCCAGTGCTTCTATCACCCACGCAACGAGACTGCGGTCGCGAGGATCGAGCTTGGTCAGCGTCATTTGTTCGAGCAGATGCTCGCGCAAGCTTGGCGAATCCGCGGCGATCTGGGGAAAATCACCTTCGTCCCCGTCGTCGCGGGCGCCCCCGCCTGTGGCAGCCCCTCCAGACCAGTCGAATTCGGCCGAGTAGCTCTCCGGCGTTGAAATATCGGAGCGATATTCCTCGGTAGCGGCCTCGGCGCGCTCGTCGACGGGTTCTGCGCGCTCGCCATTCAGCCGGACCGCAGCGGGCGGAACATCGGCTGCAGCGTCCTCGCGCTCGAGCAGCGGGTTCTCCGCCAGAAACGTCTCCAACTCCTGATTCAGTTCCATTGTGGACAGCTGCAGCAGGCGGATCGATTGCTGCAGCTGTGGCGTCAGCGTGAGATGCTGGGAGAGTTTGAGCTGCAGGGTCTGCTTCATAGGAAAATGCGGCGTGAGAGCCTTCCTAGAGCCGGAAGTTCTCGCCTAGATAAACGCGCCTTACATTTTCATTATAGACGATCTCATCGGGAATCCCCGAGGCGAGCACGGATCCTTCGTTGATGATGTAGGCGCGATCACAGATTCCCAGCGTTTCCCGCACGTTATGGTCCGTTATGAGAATGCCGATGCCGCGCTCCTTCAGAAACCGCATGATCTTCTGAATATCGAGCACTGCGATTGGGTCTATGCCCGCAAAGGGTTCGTCGAGCAGGATGAAACTCGGACGCGTCGCAAGAGCGCGGGCGATTTCGACCCGGCGGCGCTCGCCGCCGGAGAGCGACAGTGCGGTCGATTGCCGCAAGTGCGCGATATTGAGATCGCCCAGCAGGCTCGAGAGCTTGGTTTCAATTTCCTCTTCGGCCAGCTCCTGCAGCTCGAGGACCGCGCGGATGTTCTCCTCGACCGTGAGCTTTCGAAACACGGACGCTTCCTGCGGCAGGTAGGACAGTCCCAGGCGCGCGCGGCGGTGCATCGCAAGGTGGCTGACCTCCTTGCCGTCGAGGTGGATCGTGCCGTCATCGAGGGCAATCAGCCCCACCATCATGTAGAAGCAGGTGGTCTTTCCCGCGCCATTGGGGCCGAGGAGCCCCACGACTTCACCGCTCAACACATCGAGCGACACATCCTTGACCACGACACGGGAGCCGTAGCGCTTCCTGAGTCCATAGGCTCGCAGCTGGCTCATGGCGTTCGCGCTCCGATCCACAGGCGCGGACACTAGTTCTGCCGCGGATCGACGACGGCAGGATCGGGCTCGACTCGGAGCGGGGCCGTCGGAGTCGCCGGCTCCTTGATTTTCGGCATGATCACCGCGCGAACGCGCTCGTTGCGGCTGCCTTCCGGCGCATCCGCGCTCGCCTGCACGGTAAAGCGCTCGGTCGCGGTGTTGTAGGAGATGAAGTTGCCGCGCACATCGTCACCGCGGTCGCGGTGCAGCCGAGCGCTGTTGAAAAGAACGACGCGCTCCGCCCTGCCGTCGTACTCGATTCTGAACGCTTCGCCGCTGATGTATTCATCGTTACCCTCGCGCTTCTGGCGAAAAGTGGCAGGCTTGCCGGTGGCGACGCCGTAATGGAAGCCGTCGCTGTCTTGGCGTACGATGATCCGGTCGGCTCGGATTACAAGGGTGCCGCGGGTCAGCACGACTTTTCCCTCGAATGTTGCGATTTTTTTTGCGTCGTCGGCGACCATTCGGTCGGATTCGATGTTGACGGGCTTGTCGCGATCCGTGCGGTCGGCGAGCGCTTTGGGCACGGAAAAGGCGCAGAGCAGCGCGGCGACAAGCGCCGACGCGACAATGACCTCATTTTTTCCCTGGTGCATCGAAGATGCCTCGGACCTGCGACTGAAGCGAGAAAATCTGCTTGTCCTTGTTGACGACCATCCCTACACCGGTGAGGACCGAGCTTCCCTGGGTGATGATCACCGAACGGTCAGTGCGCACAATGCCTTGCTCGGGAAGAACGCTCAGAAATTCCGTGCGAGCACGCAGTTCCTGGTGATCCGGCGTGGCGTCGCGCACGATCAGCGCGTTCCCATAGAGGAGCGTCTCATCGCCGTTGCCGCGAGATACGGTTCCGCGGCTGGCGGATACCGTTACGTTGCCGCCATCATCGGCCAGATAAACGATGTGGGGATAGAGCACATCCGAGGAATCGATTCCAGAATAATGCAGCATCTTGGGTGCGGAAAATATGTACTCGGGCTTGCCAGTCTCCCCAAGCCGGTGGACGGTGAAATTTTCCACGATTGCGTCGGGGTCGCGGCGATCCGCGCCGGCGTCGCCTCCCGAATCGTCCTGCACGGCGTATTGCAGCCAGGCCGTCAGTCCCGCGAGAAAAAGCATAAGGAGGAGCGGCAGGCGATGGGTAATTCGTGTTTTCATGCGAGCTGGCGGGCGATGGCCCGCTCCAGGGTGTTTTGCGCCTGCATTATCAGATCACATATTTCCCGCGCGGCCCCGCGCCCGGCGGGTGCCTGGGTAATGTGGTGTACGCGGCGCCGGACGGCGTCGGGCGCGCCGGGCACGCTGGCTGAAAATCCGCATCGCACGAGTACCGGTAAATCCGCGAGATCATCGCCCATATAGCCTGCCGCGGCGGCAGAAAGGCGCTCCCGGATGATGAGCCGCTCGAAAGCCGCACCCTTGTCGGCCGCCCCTTGCTCGACGAGCGAGATGCCGAGCTCCGCTGCGCGCAGCTCGACTGCGCGCGAGCGGCGCGCGGAGAGAAACGCGACTTCGACCCCGCTTTCCTTCAGGAGCTTGAGCCCGTGGCCGTCGTGGGCGTTGAACGCCTTCATTTCGCCGCCGCTCTCGTTGAAGTAGAGCGTTCCGTCGGTCAGCACGCCGTCGACGTCGAAAATCATCAGGCGCAATCGCCGAATGCGTTCCAGGATTTCGTCGTTCATCAAATGACCTTGGCGCGGAACAAGTCGTGCATGTTGAGCGCACCGGCCAGGTCTCCACCTTCGGTCACGACCAGAAGCTGGTTGACCTTGTGGCGTTCCATCAACTCGACGGCCTCGGCGGCGAGTTTTTGCGGTGGAACGGTGCGCGGGCTGCGGGTCATCACCGCGCTTATCTTGAGCGAGCGAATGTCGGAGGCCTTTTCCAGCGTGCGGCGCAAGTCGCCGTCGGTAAAGATGCCCGCGACTCTCCCGTAGCTGTCAAGAATCGCGGTCATTCCCATGCCCTTCTTCGTCATTTCGAGCAGCGCTTCGGAAAAAAGCGCGGTGTCGGACACGCGTGGCACTTCGTCGCCGGTTCGCATGACATCGGATACGTGCGTGAGCAATTTGCGGCCGAGCGTGCCGCCCGGATGAGAGCGCGCGAAATCCTCCGCATTGAAGCCGCGCGCATCGAGCAAGGCGATCGCAAGCGCGTCGCCGAGAGCCAACGCGGCGGTCGTGCTCGCTGTCGGCGCAAGGTTCAGCGGGCAGGCTTCCTGCGCCACCCGTGTGTCCAGATGCACATCGGCCTCCCTGGCGAGCGCCGAGTCCGGGTTGCCGGTGATGGCAATGAGCTTTGCCCCTTCGCGCTTGATGAGCGGAATAATCGTGAGCAATTCGTCGGACTCGCCCGAATAGGACAGCGCCACCATGACATCATCCCGGGTGATCATTCCGAGATCGCCGTGGCCTGCTTCTGCGGCGTGGACGAAGAACGCGGGTGTCCCGGTGCTGGCCATGGTGGACGCGATCTTGCGCGCGATATGGCCCGATTTTCCGATTCCGCTCACGACTACGCGGCCGCGGCAGGCGAGAATAAGGTCCACGGCGTCGAGGAAGCGCTGATCGAGCCTCGCTACGAGCGCGAAAACGGCTTCGGCCTCGATCGACAGCACTTT
>JBGPLD010000175.1:0-4223 GCA_041486325.1 Gammaproteobacteria bacterium | reverse complement strand
TGTCCTCGGAAGGAGGAAGAACCATGATGAAGATCCGCAGAGGGTCCATCGCGGCGGGGTTGGTTGCCTGCCTGGTCACGGCCGGCCCCGTGCAGGCCCAGGGCGTCACCAAGACAACGGTCCTGATCGGACAGTCGGGCCCGCTTTCGGGGGCGAACAAGGAATTCGGCGTCGATATTCGCGACGGTGCGCTCGCCTACTTCAGCAAGGTCAACGCGGCCGGCGGCGTGAACGGCCGCAAGCTCCAGCTGGCCACGCTCGATGACGCCAATGACGCCAAGCGCTCCGGGGAGAACGGCAGGATCCTGATCGAAGAACGGGGAGTGATTGCGCTTTTCGGCTACGCCAGCGCAACCTTGAGCCTGCCCGCGCTCCCGTTTGTGGAGAAAAACAAAGTTCCGTTTGTCGGCCCGTTTACGGGCGCGGAGCCCATGCGTAGTTTCCGGCCCAATGTGTTCAACATTCGCGCGAGCTACGCCGACGAGCTGGAGAAGATCGTCGATTTCTATTCAGCGACGGGCATGAAGAACTTTTCGGTCATCCACTACGACGATGCAATCGGCAAAGAAAATCTCGCGGCGGTGCAGGTGGCCCTTACGAGGCGCGGGTTAAAACCGGTATCGATCGGGACCCTGAAACGCAACCAGACCGAACTCGGCAGTGCCATTTCCGACGTCATTAAGTCTGCGCCGGACATAGTTATTGCGACGACGCTATACAAGACCACCGCGGATTTTATCAAGCAGGCGAAGAAGGCAGGATCCGGCGCTCAGTTCGCCAGCACTTCGTTTGTAGGCGCAAGCGCGCTGGCCGACGAGCTGGGCACACAGGGCATCGGCGTCGTCGTGGCGCAGGTGGTGCCGCCGTATTCCAAGGCCTCGATACCCGTCGTCAGGGAATACCAGGCTGCGATCGAAAAGCAGCTCGGCAAGAAGGACCTTTCATTCACCTCCCTCGAAGCATACATCGGCGCAAAAGTGCTGGTGGAGGGAATTCGCCGAGCCGGCGCCAATCTGACCCGCGAAAGCCTGCTCAAGGCGCTCAATTCGATCCAGGATTACGACGTTGGCGGTTTTGTCATCGATTTCAGCGCTACGAAACACAACGGATCGAAATTCGTGGAATTGACCGCGATCAGCCAGCAAGGCCGCTTCGCGTACTGACAGACACGCGGCGCTGTCGGCTTACTCGCGGCGCCAGGTGGTGCCTTCGGGGCCGTCTTCGAGCGCAACTCCTCTTTGCAGCAGACCAACGCGGATTTCATCGGCGCGCCTGTAGTTCTTTTCCCGGCGTGCATCGTTGCGCTCGGCGATCATCGCGGCGATTTCCGCGTCGGAGACTTCGATCCCGTGGCTCGCGCCCGCGTGGAGAAAGACATCACTGTCGCGGGATAGCAATCCGAGCAGGCCTCCAAGCGCGCGCAGTTGTTGCGCCAGAGCCCGGGAATGCGTGCGGTTGGTCTCATTTGCGAGATCGAACAGGACCGCCACGGCTTCGGGGGTATTGAAATCATCGTTCATCGCTTCGCGGAACCGTCGCGCGTGCGATTCGTCCCAATCGGGCGCATCAGCCTTGAGCGGCCCTGCTTTCAGCGCGGTGTAGAGCCCCGTCAGCGCATGCCGGGCGTCTTCCAGGTGTTGGTCAGAATAACTGATGGGACTGCGGTAATGCGCGCGCGCAATGAAGAAGCGCAACACTTCTGAATCATAGCGCTTGAGCAATTCACGGACGGTGAAGAAGTTGCCGAGCGACTTGGACATTTTTTCCTCGTCCACGCGAACGAATCCATTGTGCATCCAGTAACTGACGAAGCGTTGCTGCCCATTTTCGTTCAGCGCACCTTCGGACTGCGCGATCTCGTTCTCGTGATGGGGAAACTGCAGGTCCTGGCCGCCGCCGTGAATGTCGAAATGCGCTCCCAGCAATTTCGTGCTCATCGCCGAGCACTCGATATGCCATCCGGGGCGGCCGGCGCCCCAGGGCGACTGCCAGAACGGCTCGCCCTCCTTGGCGCGCTTCCACAGCACAAAATCAAGCGGATCCAGCTTCGCGGGGTCAACTTCGACGCGCTCACCGGCGCGCAGATCTTCGAGCGACTTTCCAGAAAGCTTGCCGTAGCCGGGAAACTTCCTCACTGAAAAATTTACATCCCCGCTCGCCGCCCGATAGGCGATGCCGCGTTCTTCCAGCTTCTTGATCATCTCCAGCATGTCGCCCACGTGCCGGGTGGCGCGGGGTTCGAGGTCCGGCCTCTGCACGCCGAGGGCGGTGGCGTCTTCTTCCATGTGACGGATGAAGCGCTCGGTCAAAGCGCCGGTGGATTCGCCGTTCTCGAAAGCCCGGCGGATTATCTTGTCGTCAATATCGGTAATATTGCGCGCATAGGTCAGCTGGTAGCCGCTTGCGCGAAGCCAGCGCTGCACCATGTCGAAAACGATCATCACCCGCGCATGCCCGAGATGGCAGAAGTCGTACACCGTCATGCCGCAGACGTACATTCTCACCCGCGGCGGATCGAGCGGCACGAACGGCTCCTTGGCGCGGGTGAGACTGTTGTAGATTTTCAGCATGGCCAAATGAAAAATGGAGGCCCTTGCGCTTCGCTACTCATTGAAGGGTCGGGACACCGGCATCACTCACCGCGGACAGATCGCGTCTCATGGGTATCGCCAGGCTGCGCGTCTCGGGACGGCGGGACGAAAAACACCCAAACCGGAGAGAATCCTGCAAGGGGCTGAAAATTGTGGGCTTTGCGGGCTTCTTGATAGAATTGCCCGGTCGTTCACCCGAAGAAAGTATAGCACAATGAATCTCCTCATCCGTCCCGTTCCGCGGTTCTCAGGATCGCCGTTCGCCGTCGCGGTTGCCGCGTCGGCAGGACACAAAATATCGCGCACGGCCGGCGGCCCAAGGATATCCGCCGCGAAGCGCATTTCTGCACTGGCTGTTTTTCTGCTCGCAACACCATTTGCGTGGGCGCAAAATCCCCGCGTCGAAGTCAGGACAAGCATGGGCAGCTTCGTGCTCGAGCTCTATCCGGACAAGGCCCCGAAGTCGGTGGCAAATTTTCTCAAGTATGCGGGGGACGGGTTCTACAGCGGCACGATCTTCCACCGGACCATCGGTGGCTTCATGATCCAGGGCGGCGGCTTTGACCGGGGCATGCGCGAGAAACCGCCCCGCGCTCCGATCGAGAACGAAGCCGGCGCAGCGCTGAACGCGGGGCTGAAAAACGACATCGGCACGATCGCCATGGCGCGCACACCCGATCCGCATTCGGCGACCGCGCAGTTTTTCATCAACGTCGCGAACAACGATTTCCTGAACTACCGCGATTCGTCTGCGCAGGGATACGGCTATGCGGTGTTCGGCCGGGTGACGGAGGGCATGGACACCGTGCTTCGCATCTCCAAGGTGCCCACTTCAACGGCAGGACCGCACCAGAACGTGCCGCAACAGCCAGTAACGATCGAATCAATAGCTCTAAAACCCCGCAAGTAACGGAGATTCCATGGTCAAGCTGCACACCAACTTTGGCGTGATCGCGCTGGATCTCGATGCCGAGGGCGCCCCGGAAACAGTCAAGAATTTCCTCGGCTACGTCGAATCGGGATTCTACTCGAACACCTTGTTTCACCGGGTCATAGACGGCTTCATGATCCAGGGCGGCGGGTTCGAGCCGGGGATGCGCCAGAAGTCGGCCCGGCCGGAGATTCGGAACGAAGCCGACAACGGCCTGACCAATGCCTCGTATACCATCGCCATGGCGAGGACATCTGCGCCCCATTCGGCATCCAGCCAGTTCTTCATCAATGTCAATGACAACAAGTCTCTCAACCACACTGCACCTACGCAGCAGGGTTGGGGATATTGCGTCTTCGGCAAGGTGGTCGAGGGCCGGGAAATCGTCGACAAGATCAAGCAGGTCAAGACCGGCAAGAAGGGAATGCACGGCGACGTTCCGCTCGAGGATGTAATCATCGAGCGGGTGGAAGTGGCCTAGGACTCGGGGCAAGTATTCAGAATGCGGCGGGCAAGCGCCATGGCGCAGCCGAATTTCACCGAATCCTGAAACCCGGATCCCGTTTCCCATGACAGTTTTTTTCATCTCCGACCTGCATCTGTGCGCGTCCCGGCCCGAAATCAATCAGATATTTTTCGAATTTCTCCGTGGACCGGCGCGCGGCGCGGAAACGCTCTACGTCCTGGGCGATTTGTTCGAG
>JBGPLD010000174.1:0-4257 GCA_041486325.1 Gammaproteobacteria bacterium | reverse complement strand
TTCTACTGCCTGTCGATGTTTCCCTACCCTTCCGGCAAGCTGCACATGGGGCACGTGCGCAATTACACCATAGGCGACGTGATGACCCGATTCCACCGGATGCGGGGCTACAACGTGCTGCAGCCGATGGGCTGGGACGCGTTCGGTCTCCCGGCGGAAAACGCGGCGATGGCGAACGGCGTGCCGCCGGCAAAGTGGACCTACTCGAACATCGCCACCATGAAAAAACAGCTCCAGTCGCTCGGCTTTGCGATCGACTGGGAACGCGAGCTCGCCACCTGCTCGCCCGAATATTACCGCTGGAACCAGTGGCTGTTCCTGCGCATGCTGGAGAAAGGCCTCGTCTACAAGAAAACCGGCACGGTGAACTGGGATCCGGTGGATCAGACCGTGCTCGCGAACGAACAGGTGATCGACGGCCGCGGCTGGCGCACGGGAGCGCTCGTAGAAAAACGGGAAATCCCGATGTACTACATGCGTATCACCGCTTACGCCGAGGAATTGCTCGCCGCGCTCGACACGCTCAACGGCTGGCCCGAGCGCGTGAAGACGATGCAGGCCCACTGGATCGGCAAGAGCCACGGCGTCAACATCAGCTTCCCCTACGAGCTTGCGGGCGAGAAAAAGCTGCTGCGCGTCTTCACCACGCGCGCCGACACGCTGATGGGCGCCACTTTCTGCGCGGTCGCGGCCGAGCATGCGCTCGCCGCTCACGCGGCAAAATCGAATCCGAAGCTCGCCGCCTTCGTCGAGGAGTGCAAGCGCGGCTCGGTGATGGAAGCCGATCTCGCCCAGCTCGACAAGAAAGGCATGCCCACGGGCCTTTTCGTCACGCATCCGATCACGGGCGAGAAAATAGAAGTCTGGGTCGGCAACTATGTGTTGATGGCCTACGGCGAAGGCGCGGTGATGGGCGTGCCCGGGCACGACGAGCGCGATTTTGCGTTCGCAAAGAAATACGGCCTGCCGATCAAGCCGGTGATCGACGTCGGCGGCAAGCCGTACTCCACCGATGCCTGGCAGCCCTGGTACGCCGACTACGGCCGCTGCGTTAACTCAGGCGAATACGACGGCTTCGACTATCAACGCGCTGTGGACGCGATCGCCGCCGATCTGAAGGCGAAAGACTTGGGGGAGAAACAGGTGACCTGGCGCCTTCGCGACTGGGGCATCTCGCGCCAGCGCTACTGGGGCACGCCGATTCCCATCGTTCACTGCGCCGCCTGCGGCGACGTGCCGGTGCCCGACAACCAGCTCCCGGTCGTGCTGCCGGAAGATCTTGTTCCCGACGGTACCGGCAATCCGCTCGCGAAGACGCCGTCGTTCGTGAACTGCAAGTGCCCAAAGTGCGGCAAGCCGGCGAAGCGCGAGACCGACACCCTGGACACTTTTGTGGACTCGTCCTGGTACTACATCCGCTTCGCCTGTCCGGACCAGTCGAAATCGATGGTGGACGAACGCGCAACGTACTGGATGGCGGTGGACCAGTACATCGGCGGCATCGAGCACGCCATCCTGCACCTGCTCTATTCGCGTTTCTGGACCAAGGTGATGCGCGATCTCGGCCTCGTCCCGGTGGACGAGCCGTTCACGCGCCTGCTTACGCAGGGCATGGTGCTGAACGAGATCTTCTACCGCAAAGGCGGCGACGGCCGCATGACTTACTACAACCCCGTCGACGTCGAGCTGAAGCACGACGACAAGGGCCAGCGCACGGGCGCCGTGTTGCACTCCGACGGCAAGCCGGTCGAGTCGGACGGAATCGGAACCATGTCAAAGTCGAAGAATAACGGCGTCGATCCGCAGGATCTGATCGAGAAGTACGGCGCGGATACTGCGAGGCTGTTTGTCATGTTTGCGTCACCACCCGAGCAAACACTCGAGTGGTCGGATGCCGGCGTCGAAGGCGCCAGTCGATTTCTACGGAGGCTTTGGCTGTTCGCGGCGGGGCGCGGAAGTGACGCAACAGTCCATGTCTTGAGTGCCGGATTTATTCCGGTCAAGGAATGGTCTTCACAGGCGCCGCTGATACGCGAGTTTCGCAGGAATATCCACCTTGCATTGAAGCAAGCGTCCTACGATTACGAACGAATGCAGTACAACACCGTCGTGTCCGCTTGTATGAAGTTACTCAACATACTTGAAGGTGGCCTTGGAGGACCAGGCGTCGTCAGCGTAAATGCCGTATCACAGGCCATTTCAGAGGCGATGGGCATCCTGTTGCGCGTGCTCTATCCAGTCGCGCCCCACATCACCTCTGCTCTATGGAATGAGCTGGGTTATGCGGCGCAGAGCAAAGACCTGCTCGACGCGCCCTGGCCCATAGTCGATAAATCAGCGCTCGAGCAGGACGAAATCGAGCTCGTGCTCCAGGTCAACGGCAAGCTCCGCGGCCACATGCGCGCGCCGAAATCGGCGGGCCGCGAGCAACTCGAGCAGCTCGCGCTCGCGCACGACGCGGTCGCACGGCACACCGTCGGACAGGCGGTGAAGAAAATCATAGTCGTGCCCGGGCGCCTGATCAACGTGGTAGTGTGAACAGATGCTGCGTCCGCTAACCGTCATTCCCGCGAAAGCGGGAATCCGGCAACTTTTCTCCCGACTGGGTCCCCGCTTCCGCGGGGACGGCGACCGCGCTTTGCGCCGCCTGGCGACGCTCTCGCTGC
The DNA here is from genome assembly GCA_041486325.1 of Gammaproteobacteria bacterium. GTDB lineage: Bacteria > Pseudomonadota > Gammaproteobacteria > Burkholderiales > SG8-39 > VBDM01. Next base: position 1,591 of record JBGPLD010000174.1, on the reverse strand, counting down.
TCGCGTCGGCGGCGCTTACGGTCGCCGGCTGCGGCTTTCACATGCGCGGCCAGGCGCAATTGCCTTTCGAGACGATCTATATCCCGGGGAACTCGGCGCTCGTGGTCGACCTGAAGCGCAATGTCGCCGCTGCCAGCAAGACACGCCTGGTCGACGACGCGAAAGATGCCGAAGCCATCCTCGGATTTACCCAGGATTTGCGCGAGAAAGTGATTCTGTCGTTCAACACCTCGGGGCGGGTGCAGGAGTACCGGTTACGCTACCGCGTGGGCTTTCGGGTCACCGACCCGAAGGGCCAGGTTTTCGTACCGACCAGCGAGATTATCCTGACGCGGGACATCACCTACAGCGACTCGCTGGTGCTTTCCAAGGAGACCGAGGAAGGCCAGCTCTACCGCGACATGCAGGGCGACATGGTGCAGCAGATCCTGCGCCGTCTCGTCGCGGCGAGGCCGGCAACGTCCGGAATTGATTAGGCAACCGGCCGCGGACCGGCATGACTACACTCAGGCTGGAGCAACTCGAATCCCATCTTGCACGGCAGCTCGCGCCGCTCTATGTCATCCATGGCGACGAGCACCTGTTGGCGCTCGAGGCCGCCGACGCGATCCGCGCGCGCGCGCGCGCGGCGGGTTTCTCCGAGCGCGTGGTCCTCACCGTCGAGCGCGGCTTCGATTGGGGCGAGCTTGCGGCGAGCGGCGCGAATCTTTCGCTGTTCGGGGACAAGAAGCTCATCGAGCTGCGACTCCCTACCGGCAAGCCCGGGACCGACGGCGGCGGGGCGATCGAGAACTGGTGCAGAAATTTCCCACCCGATGCGCTCGCCCTGGTGACGCTGCCGCGCCTCGACAGGGCGGGCCAGGCATCCTCATGGTTCAAGGCGCTCGAGCGAAAGGGAACCATGATCGGCGTTCCTGCGGTCGAGCGGGCGCGGCTTCCGCAGTGGATCGCGGAACGCCTCGCGCGGCAAAAGCAGACGGCCGCGCCGGAGGCCCTGCAATTCCTGGCCGACTGCGTCGAGGGCAATCTGCTGGGCGCGCACCAGGAAATCCAGAAGCTGGCGTTGCTGCTGCCGCCGGGGCAACTCGATTTCGACTCCCTGCGTGAAGCGGTGCTGAACGTTGCCCGATACGACGCCCTCAAGCTCGGCGAGGCGATGCTCTCCGGAGACCGCGCGCGGCTCGCGCGCATGCTCGAAGGCCTTCGCGGCGAAGGCGAGCCGCCGCCGCGAGTTTTGTGGATACTCGCCGAGGACATTCGCGCGATCGCGCGGGTGCAGGATGGCCTGGCGGCGGGCCGACCGCCATCCGATGTCTTGCGCGAAGCGCGCGTGTGGGGCGGTGTAAAGCAGTCGCTCGTAAGCGCGGCCGCGCGCAAACTCACGCGTGCCGCGCTGCTCTCCGCGCTCGGGCACGCGGCGCGCATAGACCGCGTCGTCAAGGGCGTGGCGAAAGGCGACGCCTGGGACGAGCTGCTGCAGCTCGGATTGCGGTTCGCGGGATAGGTTTTTCCCGGCATTCGTTAGTCACTGCATTCCCCACTCGCTTTCGCCGGCGCTGAAGGCTACGGGAATGACGGCTCCCGCCCGCTG
>JBGPLD010000173.1:0-4266 GCA_041486325.1 Gammaproteobacteria bacterium | reverse complement strand
CTCGACAAACCGACCTCCCTGGAGGGGACGCGGCTGCTGCAGCTTACCCAATCCGTGCCGCAGGCTCTCGCCGACCAGGGCGAGTCGGTGCAGTCCGTTTATCGGGCATACAAGGAACTGTCGTTGTCGCGTGCAGGGCTCAAGGAGATCTACATATTGACGCTCACACTGACGCTCTTGCTCGCCCTGTTCTCAGCGATGGCCCTCGCGTTCCTGCTGTCGAGGCGGCTGTCCCAGCCGCTAGCCGTGCTCGCGGAAGGCACGCAGGCGGTGGCGCGAGGGGATTTTTCGCGACGCGCTCCGGTCACGAGCCGGGACGAGTTGGGAACGCTTACGCAGTCGTTCAACAGCATGACCGAGCAGCTCGACGAGGCGAGGAGCGCCGAGCAGCTCTACCAGGCGCAGCTCGAGTCCGCCAAGGCGTATCTTGAGAGCATTCTCGCGAATTTGTCAGCGGGGGTGCTCGTATTCGATCGCGGCCTGGTGCTAAGAATTGCAAACAGCGGGGCAAGCAGCATCTTGCGTGAAAACATGCTGCCGCTTCTCGGAATCGCTCTGGACCAATGGCCCACGCTTACAGAATTTGCCCGCGCCATGCGTGAGGAATTCCGTGAGCATGGCGAAGCCGCCTGGCAACAGCAGATCGAAATGCGCGAGCGAGGAGCCATGATTCTGATGCGGGGCTCGCTCTTGCCGGAGGCGGGCGGCGGCGGCTATGTGGTGGTATTCGACGACATCACCCAGTTGATAGCGGCGCAGCGCGCCACTGCCTGGGGCGAAGTTGCGCGCAGGCTCGCACATGAGATCAAGAATCCACTCACTCCGATTCAGCTTGCCGCGGAGCGCCTGCAGATAAAGCTCGCCGACAATCTTCCCCCGGAGGAGGCGCTCGCGCTTACCCACGCGACTGAAACCATCGTCGCGCAAGTTACGGCGATGAAGAACATGGTGGATGATTTCCGCGATTACGCGCGCACGCCTGCTCCGCAGCTCGATGCACTTGACCTGAACGGATTGGTCGCCGAAGTGCTTGCACTGTACGAACAATCCGGTACCCGGGTTCAGGCGAATTTGCAGCAGGGCATGCCCCCGGTGCGCGGCGATCCCAATCAGCTGCGGCAGGTGATCCATAATCTTCTGCGAAATGCGCAGGACGCGTTAGCCGGAAATGCCGATCCCAAAATAGAGGTGTCCACGGAATACGCCGGCGGCCAGATCTGGCTTCGGATCAGCGACAACGGCAGCGGATTTCCGGAGACCATCATCAACGGCGCATTTGAGCCCTATGTCACCACCAAACCCAGGGGCACCGGCTTGGGGCTTGCGATCGTGAAGCGAATCATCGACGAGCACCATGGGACCATCAGTATCGAGAACCGCGTGGACGCCGAAGGCAATCGCGGCGCTGCGGTGCGCATTTCGCTGCCATTGGCGAAAGCCGCGTGATTGCCCGTGACGGGAATCACGCCGATGATTCTGTGGCATGCTGCCCCAATCGGCAAGGCCGTGGACGGCGCAATGCGCAGCCCGTTAGTGCATTGGCGCCTATCCCTTTCTCGCTCCGAGCCTGAACTCTGATGGCCCAGATACTGGTCGTTGACGACGAAGTCGGCATCCGGGATCTTCTGTCGGAGATTCTCTCCGACGAGGGCCACACGGTGCAGCTTGCCGAAAACGCCACGGCTGCGCGCTCGCAGCGCGCGCGCGGGCGTCCCGACCTTGTGCTGCTCGACATCTGGATGCCGGACGCCGATGGCATCACTCTTCTGAAGGAATGGTCCGCCGGCGGACAGCTCACCATGCCGGTAATCATGATGTCTGGGCACGGCACCATCGAGACCGCCGTCGAGGCGACGCGCATCGGGGCCATGGATTTCCTGGAAAAACCGATCGCGCTGCAAAAGCTGCTGGCAACCGTGAAGCGCGCATTGCGCGCGGGAGAGTCGCGGGCCATCGTTCCTCTTAGTTTCGCCAATGTCGGACGCTCGGCGGTGCTCACCGATCTGAAAAAACGTCTCGCGCAGATCTCCGCAGCGAGCGCCGCGGTGCTCATGCGCGGGGAAAAGGGCGTCATGCCCGAGCTCTATGCGCGCTACCTGCAGCAGCCCAATGCGCCGTGGGTAAACGCCGCGCAGGCGCTCAACGACGGTACGCAGGACACGCTGCAGCAGGCCGCCGGCGGGGTGCTGTTCGTCGAAGAACTCGCAGCACTGAACCGAAACCAGCAGAAACACCTGGCGTTTCTCGCTTCGCGCGCGGAGAAGGTCAAATTGCGTCTGGTGTCCTTTACCGCGGAGGAACCGAAGCGGCTAATCGAAGCACAAGGCTTTGACACGGCGCTGATGCAGGCGCTCTCGGGGATCGTCATTGCGCTACCGGCGCTGCGCGAGCATCCCGAGGACATTCCGGAGATTGCCGGACTCATGCTCGCGCAGCTGGTGGAGACGCGTTTTTGCCCGCCGCGCAATTTTTCCACGGCGGCGCTGAATCTCCTGCGCAATTTCGGGTGGCCCGGCAACCTCGAGGACCTGTCCGCCGCGATTCGCACCCTGGCGCTTACCTGCCTGGAAGAGGAAATCGGCGCCGGCGATGTGGAGCGGGTCCTGCCGCAGTTTGCGCGACGCATGGGCGATATGGGCACCCCGCTTAACCTGCCCCTGCGCGAGGCCCGTGAAGTCTTCGAGCGCGCCTATTTCGAGCACCACCTGGCGCAGGCGAACGGCTCGATTGCGCGCGTCGCCGAAAAAAGCGGCCTGGAGCGCACGCATCTCTACAGGAAGCTCAAAGCGCTGGGCATCCCGACCGGGCGTAAAGACGAGTGACATCCGCATGAGCCCGAGCAGCGATTCGGCATAATATGCGTCATTTTTTGCGAAGACCTTTGCCGTGAAAATAGTGATCCTCGGCGCCGGCCAGGTGGGCTCCACGGTCGCGGAAAGCCTTGTGTCGGAAGCCAACGACATCACGGTGGTCGACCTCGACGGAGGCAGGCTGCGCAATCTGCAGGACCGGCTCGACCTGCGCACCGTGCTCGGCAGCGCCGCGCACCCCTCGGTGCTGGTCGAAGCCGGCATCGAGGACTGCGATCTGATGATCGCCGTGACACAGAGCGATGAAACGAACCTCGTTGCCTGCAAAATGGCGCAGCAGCTCTTCAATGTTCCGACCCGAATTGCCCGCCTGCGCGCAACTGACTATCTGGCCAACGAGCGCGTGCTCGGGCCGGACTGTTTTGCCGTCGACCTCGCCATCTGCCCGGAGCAGGTGCTGACCGACTATATCGTCAAGCTCATTGAATTTCCCGAGGCCCTGCAGGTGCTGGAGTTCGCCCACGGAAAGGTGAGTCTCGTCGCGGTGCGTGCCTTCCAGGGTGGACCGCTCGTCGGCCACCCGCTCCAGGACATCAGGAAGCACATCCCGTCGGTGGACGCACGCGTCGCCGCCATTTTTCGCGGCGATCACACAATCGTTCCCGAGGGCGGAACGGTGGTCGAGGCCGGCGACGAGGTGTTTTGCCTTGCCGCGACCCGCGACATTCGCCAGGTGATGCACGAGCTGCGGCGTATGGACGAACCGGTGCGCAGCGTCATGATCGCCGGGGGCGGTAATATCGGCCTGCGGCTGGCGCGGGCCGTCGAACGCGCCTACACGGTGAAAATTATCGAATACAGCAAGAAGCGCTGTGAAATGCTCTCGGGTCGCCTCGATCGGGCGCTGGTGCTCCAGGGGGACGTGACCGACGAGGCGCTGCTCGAGGGAGAAAATGTCGCGGAAATGGATATTTTCATTGCCGTCACCAACGACGACGAGAACAACATCATGTCGTGCCTTCTTGCCAAGCGCATGGGCGCGCGCCGCGTGGTGGCGCTGATCAATCGCCGGTCGTATGTTGATCTGCTCCAGTCTGGACAGGTTGACATTGCCATTTCGCCGGCGCAAGCGACGATCGGCACATTGCTCGCGCACGTGCGCCGCGGCCACGTTACCCAGGTGCACAGCCTTCGCCGCGGCGCCGCGGAGGCGCTCGAAGCGGTGGTGCATGGCGACCGTGACTCCTGCCGCTGCGTAGGCCGCAAGATCCAGGAAATCGATCTTCCCAAGGGCGCCACCATCGCCGCCCTCGTACGCGGGGATGAGGTCATCATGGCCCACCATGACACGGTGGTGCTGGCCGAGGATCACGTTATCGTATTCGTCACCGACAAGAAGACGCTGCCAAGGGTGGAAAAGCTGTTCCAGGTCAGCGCCGGATTCATCTAGCGCCGG
>JBGPLD010000172.1:0-4287 GCA_041486325.1 Gammaproteobacteria bacterium | reverse complement strand
CTGTCCCTTACTGAAGGTCGCGGCGACCGCCGTGGCCGGATCTTCGCCGAGCATGAAGAACTTGTCCAGCGACCCGATGAACGGGGCCAGTAAATTGCCTTCATGACCGGCAGTGAACGCCAGGCTGTATCCGTAGACCACCCACAGCACCGCGACGACGCAGAAGATCGAAAAACTCTGCATCACCGTCGACAGCGCGTTCCGGGAACGGGCCATGCCGGCATAGAACAGCGCCAGGCCCGGGACGGTCATCAGCAATACGAACGCCGTGGAGGTCATCATCCACGACACGTCGCCCTTGTTGCAGTCGAAGCCCTTGTCGCCGCACTTGGGTGTAGCCGGTGCTGCGGCGGCTGGCGCTGCGGCGGCTGGCGCGGCCGTCGTCGCCGCCGGCTTGTCGGCCGGTTTGTCCTGGGCGAACAACGGCAGGGCGTTTCCCCCCAGCATCGCGAACAGCGCGAGCGATGCGAACAGTTTTCTCGTCAATCTTTTCATCGGTGTCTCCCTAGAGCGCTTCCGCGCCGGTTTCGCCGGTGCGAATGCGGATGACTTGCTGCAGATCGAAGACGAAAATCTTGCCGTCGCCGATCTTTCCCGTATTGGCCGACTTTTCGATCGCTTCGACGGCCTGGTCGAGCAACTGGTCCTTGATCGCGGCCTCGACCTTCACTTTCGGCAAAAAATCGACGACATATTCCGCGCCGCGATACAGCTCGGTATGCCCTTTCTGCCTGCCGAATCCCTTGACTTCAGTGACGGTGATGCCCTGCACGCCGATGGCGGACAGCGCTTCCCGCACCTCGTCAAGCTTGAACGGCTTGATGATTGCAGTAACGAGTTTCATGGATTCGCTCCCTGAGTTGGGTGGCCTGTCTCCGAGGAGATCAGAACTTGAAAATGCCCTGGATGGCGTAGGTGGTCAGAGTCTTGCTCATTCCGCCGTCGGTGTCCGTGAAGACCTGGTTGCTGGCATTGTCTCTGCGCACTTCACCGCGCAGCTCGTAGTTGTCGTGTGCCAGAAAGGAAACCGTTGCGGTGACCTCCTTGTACGTCGTGTTGTTAGTCCCGAAATGGAAGCCGTCCTTGTCGTCGAAGGACTCGAAACGCAGAACCCCGCGCCACTTCGGCGTCATCATGTAGGTGATGTAGACCGCCTCGCCGTTGTACTTCGCCTTGATGTTTGACCCGTTGGCCAGGGACGTGAAGTTTTCCTGGGTGACGCTCAGGAACTCGAAGCCGATGGACAGAGGATCGCTGACTATGTACGTCGCGACGAGGTCAAGGCTGTTGCGTGCGCCTTGCGGAGATGCGGCAGCAGGTGCGCCGCCCACGACTGCCGTGTCCTGGCCGCTGTAATACGAGCCGACGATGGTCAGCGGCTTGATCGGGTTGAGCGACGTGCCGAGCTCGAGCGTCTTGCCCCTGTTCACGTCCGAGATCTGATCCCAGCCGTTGTTGAGGCCCACGGTGAAGCTGGCCGTGTCGCTCAGCGCGTAAGTCCCCCGCACCCCGGTGTGGGTGAACGGTATGGCGCCGAACAGGATAGAGCGGGAGAAGTTGGTGTTGGTCGGACTCCAAATCACCTCGGTTCCCTGAAGCGTGACGAACTTGCCTGCGATCACCGTGAGGGGGCCCTTCGCGTACTGTCCGTAGGCCTGCGTGACGTCAAAGAGCGATGAGTCGGTCGCAGCCGTCCCGTTGACCGAATGGATTACCTGGGCATCCTTGCCGGCGGTAATATTGAGCAGGCCTCCGAAACCTTCCTTGGGCTGTTTGGCGACTTGCAGGGCGGCCTGATGCAGGACGAACGAGTTGCCCTCCGTGTCGAATACCCGAGTCGGGCTACCGCTGGCCCTGTCTGCGTAGGAGTACGCGGCGTCGATGTAACCGTTCACCGTGATACCCGAAGCTTCGAGGACCTTGTCGAGCGTGGGGACGGCGGCGGCCTTCGCAGCCGCTTGGGCCAGCGCGGTCGCCGGCGCCGCAAGCGCGGCGGATACGGCGGAAGCAATCAAAAGTTTTTTCATGACATGCACCTTTCGTTGAGTGAAAAAGAGACGAGAACCCCATCAGCATGGCCCGTGCCAGTTTTTTTTTTATTCGAAATCAGCCGGTTAATCTGAAAGTCGCGAGCAGAGTTTGGATCTGGCGCACCAATTGCGGGCGCTTCGAACTGGCTGCGCACCGTTTTCGTGCGGTCGGCGCGGGCGGAGGGGGCGGCGTTAACCCAAGTGCTAGACTTGATCAACGACGAAAGCCGCGATGTCCCGGACCCGGATTCTTGAAGACCTGAGCGCGAGGATCAGCGAATTCCTCGCCGCCAGTCCCGCCAAGGACGCGGAAAAGAACCTGCGGGCCCTGCTCGGCGCCGCCTTCGCCAGGCTCAACCTGGCGACGCGCGAGGAATTCGATGTCCAAGTCAAGGTGCTCGCCCGCACCCGCGAGAAAATTTCCGCGCTGGAAGCGCGCGTCGCCGAGCTCGAGGCCAGGCTCAAACAGAACTGAGCCGCGATGTCGCTCGCTGTGCTCCACAGTAGGGCGCTCTCCGGCCTCGATGCGCCGGAAGTCACGGTCGAGGTACATCTCGCAAACGGCCTGCCCTCGTTCACCATCGTCGGCCTCCCGGACATCGAGGTTAAGGAAAGCCGGGAGCGCGTGCGCGCCGCGCTCGTGAACTCCCGCTTCGAATTTCCAGCGCGGCGCATCATCGTCAATCTCGCTCCCGCGGAGCTGCCAAAGGAAAGCGGGCGATTCGATCTGCCGATCGCGCTCGGCATCCTCGCCGCTTCGCGCCAGCTTGCGGCCGACGGCTTCTCGAAATACGAATTTGCAGGCGAGCTGTCGCTGACCGGGGATTTGCGGCCCGTGCGCGGGGCGCTGGCGATGGCCTGGCGCGCGGCGCGCGACGGCCGCACCTTCGTCCTGCCCACGGCGAGCGCCGGTGAAGCCGCGTTGGTCGGAGCGGCAAGCGTCTTTGCGGCGGGCTCGCTACTCGAGGTCTGTGCCCACCTCGCCGGACGGCAGCCCCTGCCGCGCCCGGCGGCGCAACCCATCGTCGCTGAAGCGGACTACCCTGACCTCGCCGACGTGAAGGGCCAGTCGCAGGCCAAACGCGCGCTGGAGGTCGCCGCCGCCGGGGGCCACAGTGTCTTGATGGTCGGGCCTCCCGGGACCGGGAAGTCGATGCTGGCGGCGCGCTTTCCCGGCCTGCTGCCGCCCATGAGCGACGATGAAGCGCTCGAGTCGGCGGCGCTGCAATCGCTCGGCTGGGGTGGTTTTCGCCTGGAGAACTGGAAGCAGAGACCGTTCCGAGCGCCGCACCACTCGGCATCCAGCGTGGCGCTGGTCGGCGGGGGAAGCGATCCGCGCCCCGGCGAGATTTCGCTCGCGCATCAGGGCGTCCTGTTTCTCGACGAGTTGCCGGAATTCGACCGCAGGGTGCTGGAAGTGCTGCGCGAGCCGCTCGAATCGGGCCATGTTGCGATTTCGCGCGCCGCGCGCAAAGCGAATTTTCCCGCCCGCTTCCAGTTGATCGCAGCGATGAATCCCTGCCCCTGCGGCTATCTGGGCCATTTCAGCGGGAAATGCCGCTGCACTCCCGATCAGGTGGCGCGCTACCGGGGCAAGCTCTCGGGCCCGCTGCTCGACCGCATCGATATCCAGATCGAGGTGCCCGCGCTGCGCGACGACGAACTCACACGCGCCGCGGCTGGGGAGAGTTCGGAAACTATCCGCAGGCGAGTCGAGACGGCGCGGGCGCGCCAGCTGGAGCGCCGGGGCAAGTCAAACAGCCGCCTTGCCCCGCGCGAAGTGGAGCACTTCTGCGCCACGGGGGAAGAAGCCACGGCGCTTCTGAAACAGGCGATCGCCCGGTTCAGCCTCTCCGCGCGCGCCTATCACCGTGTGCTGCAGCTTGCGCGCACTATCGCCGATCTCGCGGGCGAATCGAAAATCGGCATCAGCCACGTCGCCGAGGCGATCCAGTACCGCCGATTCGATGCGAGGGCCTGAGGAACGTTTGTGAACGCGAAGCAGGCTTCAGCGTGCCTGCGCTCGCGCCGGTCGTTAGCCCCTCGGGGGGCGTCTGCTGCGCATGGAGCGTGGCGCCGAATGATCTCCCGGTCCCGCGAAATCAGGGATGCCCCTGATTGAGTCCCGGCAATGACCACTGCCTTACCGGCATCGGCGTATTGATCGGCTTTCCCAGCGCGTTCAAGGACAGGGCGTACAGGCCGGTGTCGCTCGCTGCCCAGATGATTTTTCTGTCCCACTCGACAAGCACGTTAT
>JBGPLD010000171.1:0-4313 GCA_041486325.1 Gammaproteobacteria bacterium | reverse complement strand
GGACAAGACCGGGACGCTCACCGAGAACCGCATGGCGGTCAAAGCGGTTTTCGTCGATGAAGCCTGGGTGAGTCTCGCGCCCGATTCGACGCTTTCCCGCGGCGCAAGCGAAGTTCTCTTCCATGCCGCGCTCGCGAGCGAGCTCGCGCCCTTCGATCCGATGGAGAACGCGGTCCTGGCGGCCGCCTCGCGCCACTCGCCCGAGGCGACGCAACGGCGCGCCGCCTGGCGGCTCGACCGCGATTACTCACTGAGTCAATCTTTCCTCGCGGTGTGCCACGCGTGGCGAGACACCGAAGGACGCGCGGTGGTTGCAGTCAAGGGCGCGCCCGAGACGGTCATCGCCGCCTGCGGGATCGACGCGGCGAGGAGCGAGGCGCTGCTCGCACAAGCCGGAGTTGCCGCCGAACGCGGGATGCGGGTCCTGGGCGTGGCCTCCGCGGAGTGGGGCGATCAGGCGTGGCCGGCGGACCCTCGCGCCTTTGCGTTCCGATGGCTCGGCTTCGTCGCTCTCGCCGATCCGCTGCGGGCCTCGGTGCCGGCCGCCATTGCGGAATGCCGGCGCGCGGGAGTCCGGGTGATCATGATCACCGGAGATCACGGAGGAACGGCGCTTGCGATCGCGCGCGAAGCGGGCATCCGCACCGATGGCGGAACCTTGACCGGCGCGGAACTGGAAACGCTGGGCGACGCTGAACTGGCGCAGGCGGTGCGCGGCGTCGACGTATTCGCGCGCGTGCTACCGGAGCAGAAGCTGCGGCTGGTCGAGGCGCTGAAGGCCGCCGGCGAGGTGGTCGCCATGACCGGCGACGGCGTCAACGACGCGCCGGCCCTTCGTGCAGCGCACATCGGAGTGGCGATGGGAAGCCGCGGCACCGACGTGGCGCGGGAATCCGCGTCGCTCGTTCTGTTGCGCGACGAATTCGGCGCTATCGTCGACACCGTGCGGCTGGGGCGGCGCATTTACGACAACGTGCGCAACGCGATGTGCTATCTGCTCGCCGTGCACGTGCCGATCGCCGGCATGGCTTTCCTGCCGCTCGTGATGGGCGGGCCGATCATGCTCTATCCCGTGCACGTCGTGTTTCTGGAATTCGTCATCGATCCCGCCTGCTCGGTCGTATTCGAGGCGGAAGCGGGGGAGCGCGACGCGATGCGGCGTCCGCCGCGCGATCCGCGCGAGCCGCTGTTCAGCGGCGCGATGCTCGCGGCGAGTCTCACGCTCGGGGCGACGGTCTTGCTCGCAGTCGTGCTTCTCTACGCATGGGCGTTCTCCGCCGGGCGGAGCGACGCGGAAGTGCGCGCGCTCGGCTTCGCGGCTATCGTGTTCGGAAATCTGGCCCTGATTTTCGCCAATCGCTCGCGCCTGCATCCGATCCTTGCGACTCTCGCGCAGCCCAATCCGTTGCTGTGGTGGATGACGATCGGCACGATTGCGGCGCTCGCCCTGACCCTCTACGTCCCGCCGGCAGCCGCGGTGTTCCGTTTCGCGCCGCTCGGCGCAGGCGACCTCGGGCTTGCCCTTGCCGCCGGAATCGCGGGCATACTCTGGAGCGAAGGCTGGAAGTTGTACGCCGAAACGCGCCGCTCCCGGACGGGATGACCTCATGAAGTACGGCGGCGTGCGCGGAGTGAACTGCTACGCGATATCCTAACCTCGCGCCCGCCGGTAGATGACGTGATACACCAACCCCACGAGCACGCTGCCGCCGATGATGTTGCCCAGTATTACCGGCACCAGGTTGCTGAAGAAACCAACCCAGGTAACGGTATGGGCGGTCACCCCGGTGTTCTCGAAGGTCTGCAGCAGCATGGCAAGCGGGATAAAGTACATATTGGCGACACTATGTTCGAAGCCGGCCGCAACGAACGCAGATATGGGAAAGACAATTGCCACAGCCTTGTCGATAACGCTTCGTCCGGCAAGCGCCATCCATAGCGCCATGCAGACCAGGACATTACAGAGGATGCCGTTGAAGAAGGCCGTCCAGAATGGCATGGCGACCTTGGCTGCGGCAATTCTGAGATATTCCTGCGCAATTACACCGTTGTTCATTTCAGGATGACGGGATAGAAAAACCAGCAGCGCCAATCCGGCTGCGCCGATGAAATTGCCGCCGCAAACGATCGCCCAGTTCCGCAGCAGATCGAGAGTGGAAATCTTCCCGTCGGCCCAGGCCATTGCCAACAGATTATTCCCGGTAAATAACTCCGCGCCGGCGACGACCACGAGAATCAACCCCAAAGAAAACGCCACGCCGCCGAGTACCTGAGTGGCGGCAAAGCCCAGCGAAGGGTCGGATTTGACAAGCACGAAGTAGAGCGCACCCAGGCCGATAAAGGCTCCGGCCAATACGCTCAGCATCAGCATGGAAAGTAGCGGCAGGCGCGCCTTGGCCACGCCGATTGTTTCGACCCGCGCAGCGATTTCCTTGGGGGAGAAGGCATCGAAACCGAAGATTTCAGACATGGCGTACTCTCTCGTAACAATGCCTGACGTTCGCGCTAACTCGCGCGCGCCGCTCTTGCGCGCGTCGAGGTCGAGCGCGGAGTTGGAGGCCGCGAATGATGCTCGGCATACGCGTCGAGCAGCCTTCGGATCATCCGCTGGTACTGCGTGTTGTGCCTTCGCGCCTCGTTCTTAAAGAACTCGACACTACGCTTACTCAGAGCGATAGTGACCTTTACCCCCTCTTCGCGGAAGACAAGGTCTTCCGGACGGGGTAGGAAATCAGGAACGACCTTAAGGTTTCCGAGAGGTTTGTCGGTGTACTTGATTTTCGCGCTCATAGATTCGTTTGCCTTTTCGCCAATAGCCCGCGCCAAATATTCGAATTACTTCGCCTCGATAGGTGAAGCGAACCGTAAGAATTCCTTCTCCGACCCAGCCAAAGCAGTAGTAGCGCTTCTCGCTCCGGCTGTGGGACAGATCTTCCGCAATCACACGTCGTTTATCCACGAAAGCGAGCTGCGCCTGTGCAAAAGAGACACTGTGTTTCTTACGGTTACTTCGATCCTTCTTCTGGTCCCAATCGAACCGGGCCTTCGCCATTGACGGAGGTTAGCACAGATCAGGCGGGTAAGCCATACGATCATATGGCTCAGTGAAGGTTTGCGCAATCTCTAGACGTTTGACATGAGCGGCAGCCACCGGCTTGCCGGTGGCTGCCGCTCGATGGAAGGGTTAGGTGCCGCTTTCGATGTACTTAACATTGGCAATCCAGTTGCGCTTCCTCCGCGGGAGGCGAGACTCTTTCCCTTCACCATCGAAGCTTGCAGACGCACGGCGAAGGAGCGATTGGTCAACATCTTCGAACGCGTTGACGCTGACAACCGCGTAAAGATGGTCGTCGATCCGGCTGGTGACGACCGGCACTATGCCGCACCGGGTGCAGATGTGGAACTCCGCGGTTCGGGTGCCGAATGCGTACTTGGATACGAGCGCGGGATCTTTGACTACTACCTCCAGAGCACCGCTTGGATTGGAGGTCCATACGCCACCGTGCTTGGTGCAAAACGAACAGGTGCAAGCGCGAGCCGGAATTTCGGCGGGATCGGGCTCCCAGGTGAGGGAGAAGGAGATGTTCCCGCAGTGGCATTTGCCGTGGATCAACATGCGTGCGATCTCAGATGCTGCGGCACCTAACGTAATATATACGGACCGTGAAAGCTTACCCCTTCGGAATCCGCTTCGCTCGTCGCCACTCCCACGGTGGCACCGGCTTATGATCCTCCCATAATCCCAAGTGAGACGCGGGTATCGTCTACTTGGCGCACTGCCCTTGTTTCTCGAACCAATACACCACGTTGCCTGCCACGACAATGCTGCCCGACACAACCGCGCTTGCCGCAGCAACTGCGCCGACGGCCACGAGCAGTGCTATGCATCCATCATTGGCGCACCTTCCAAATACGCCGATTTGCTGCAATTCGAGAACCATGTGCCTCGCCTGAATTTTACAATCCGCATCATAGACCTGAGTCGTGCGTGGTACGTACACACACCCTTGAAGGATTGCCGCAAGAAGAAACAATAAGCGTCTCACGTGCTTGATTCCGGGAAGATGAAAGTCCGGGTCTCGGATCTCCCGACAACGCGGTACTGAAAAAACTCAACCGTTTTCATTCACTGCCAGCAGAAGCAAATGAACGGCAGTCACCGGCTTGCCGGCGTCGGTCCGCTCGATGGAAGGGTTTGGCGGCATCGGCATGCTACAAAGAGTCAGACGGCGGACCTAGCATAGCTGACGGTCAAGATCTCCCACTGATGCCCGTCTGGTTCGTTCCAGTAGATATTGCTGCCTCCAAGTTGC
>JBGPLD010000170.1:0-4314 GCA_041486325.1 Gammaproteobacteria bacterium | reverse complement strand
CGCGAGCCCCGCTCACTTGCATGATCGAAGGCGCGCGCTTGCCAAATGAGCCGCCGTCGAAGACGATGTCGGCATAGGCGAGGTCGTGCACCACGAAGATGTCGTGCTGCTTCGCCAGCGCGATCACGCGCTCGAAGAAATTCAGCTCGACGCACTTTGCCGTCGGATTCGAGGGAAATCCTATCACCAGCATTTTCGGCTTTGGATTAAGCTCGCCGATCGCCCGCTCGAGCTCCTCGAAAAAATCGACGTCGGCAGTCATTCGCACCGAGCGTATATCGGCGCCGGCGATAATGGCGCCATAAATATGGATCGGGTAGCTCGGATTGGGCACCAGTACCGTGTCGCCGCGGTCCAGAGTCGCGAGCATCAGGTGCGCGAGGCCTTCCTTCGAGCCTATGGTGACGATCGCTTCCGAATCCGGGTCGAACTCGACCCCGTAGCGCCGCTTATACCAGCCGCAGATGGCGCGGCGCAGCCGCGGAATACCCTTGGACATCGAATAGCCGTGGGTGTCGTCGCGCCGCGCCGCCTCGATCAGCTTGTCGACGATGTGCTTCGGCGTGGGCCCGTCTGGATTGCCCATGCTCATGTCGATGATGTCCTCGCCGGCGCGGCGCGCCGCCATCTTCAACTCGTTGGTGATGTTGAAGACGTAAGGGGGAAGACGCTGAATGCGGGCGAACTCTCTCATGGCTTGCAAACGGGCCTGGCGGGCATCGCGGCGGACGCGGGTGCACCGCGCTGCATCGCAAAAAGTTATAATGTTACCGGACACTTACGTCACCAGCAATCTTGAAATTCCATCTTGAGGCCGCGACCGCCCTGAACACGTTTACGGGCTACGGCGACGGCTACGTCATGGTGAACAACCGGCGCATCGAGAAGAGCGTGATCGTGCTGCCCGAACGCATCATTGCGGACTGGCCGGCGACGAGCTTCGAGGCGCTCGCGCCCGAGCATCTCGCGGCGCTGGCAGGCCTCGATCGCGAGATCATCCTGCTGGGCACCGGCGCGCGCCAGCAATTCCCCCGCCCCGAGCTCATGCGGCCGCTGATCCAGGCCGGATTCGGCGTCGAGGTGATGGACGTGCAGGCCGCCTGCCGCACCTACAACATCCTCATGGCCGAGGAGCGCAAGGTGGCGGCGGCGCTGTTGCTGGGGTGAGACCGGGTCCGTCATTCCCGCGCACGCGGGAATCCAGTCCTTTCTCGATCCTCTGGGTCCCCGCTTGCGCGGGGACAGCCGGCCTTCGGGACCCGACTTGAGCGCAGAAAACGTTTCCAGGCGAGGGCTGTGGATTCTGCTGGCAGTTTTTGCGGCCGGCTGGTTCTGCAACCTCGGGTACCGCCATCTGGTGAAGCCGGACGAGGGCCGCTACGCGGAAATTTCCCGCGAGATGGTCGCGAGCGGCGACTGGCTCACGCCGCGGCTGAACGGCTTCAAGTATTTCGAGAAGCCGGCGCTGCAATATTGGGCCACCGCCGCGGCGTTCAGCGCGTTCGGCCAGAGCGAATGGGTGGCCCGCCTGTGGCCGGGACTCACCGGATTCCTCGGCGTGCTGCTCGTGTTCTGGGCCGGCAACCGGCTGTTCGGCCCTCCGGCCGGGCTCTTCGGCGCCGTGGTCGCGGCCGGCAGCGCGCTCTACGTATTCATCGGCCACGTGCTCACGCTCGACATGGCGCTGACTTTCTTCATGTCGGCCGCGGTATTCGCGATCGCCCTCGCCCAGCGCGACGGCGTCGACGACGGGGAGAGACGCCGCTGGATGCTCGTGGCCTGGAGCGCCGCCGCGCTGGCCGTGCTCTCCAAGGGATTGGTAGGGATCGTGCTGCCCGTCGCGGCCGTGGGTCTCTACATCCTCATCGAGCGCGACTGGAAAAGGCTCGCGCAGCTGCATGCCGTCCCGGGCGGGGTGCTTTTCCTGCTGATATCGGCGCCGTGGTTCATCGCGGTCTCGATGGCCAATCCCGAGTTCTTCCGGTTCTTCTTCATCCAGGAGCACTTCGAGCGCTTTCTCACCAAGCATCATGGGCGCTATGAGCCTTTCTGGTTTTTCGTCCCGGTACTGCTCGGGGGCATCGTGCCCTGGGTCGTGAGCCTCGTCCCGGCGCTGCGGCAGGCATGGACGCGCGCGCCCTCCGCGAATTTTCAGCCGCAGCGCTTCCTGCTGCTCTGGTGCGCAACGGTTTTCGTGTTCTTCTCGGCATCCGGCTCGAAACTAGGTTCCTACATCCTGCCGCTGTTTCCCGCGCTGGCGCTGCTCGTCGGGCGCTACCTGGCTGTGGCCGGATCGCGCGTCATGCTTGCGCAGGCAATTGTGTCGGCGGCTGTCGGAATTGCAATTGTGGCCGCATCGCTGCAGGCGGTGCACTATGCCGAGCCCGGCCTGCCGCCCGAGCTCCTTTCCGCCTACGCGCCCTGGCTTGCCGCTGCCGGCGCCGCATTGTTCGGCGGGGCCGCCCTCTCGGCGTGGCTATGCATGCGCGCGCGGCCCCTGGCGGCGAGCATCGCGCTCGCTTTCGGCGGCTTGGTCGCCATGCAGGCCGGGCTCTCGGGCCACGAGCAGCTCTCGCCGGCGTATTCCGCGTATCATATCGTCCAGAAAATCCGGGACCAGCTCAAACCGGATGTTCCCTTTTACGTGGTGGACAACTTCGATCACACCTTGCCGTTTTATCTCGGACGAACGGTGACCATGGTCGCCCACAAGGACGAGCTGGGCCAGGCGATCAGCTGGGAGCCGCAGAAGTTCCTGCCGGACATGGAGGCGTTTGCGCGCGCCTGGCAGGCTGACCGCGAGGCCTTCGCCATGTTCACTCCGCGCGATTTCGACAAATTCCGCATATCGCATCCCCTTCCCATGCAGGTCATCGCCAGCGACCCGCGCCGCGTGATCGTGAAGAAGCCATGAACGCAGTCAGCTTCGGTCTGATCATGCTCGGCGTGCTGCTGAACGCCTTTGCGCAGCTGCTGCTGAAGGCCGGCACCAATGCGATCGGGCAATTCGAGTTCAGCGCTGCAAACATCGTCCCGGTAGGCATGAAGCTCGCGTTCGAGCCGCACATCATGGGCGGGGTCGCCTGTTACGTGGTGAGTCTCGTCGTCTGGATCTTGGGGCTGTCGCGCGTGGAAGTTTCGATCGCCTATCCGATGCTCTCGGTCGGATACGTGCTGAACGCGGTCGCCGCCTGGTACCTGTTCGGGGAGTCGATCACCGCGCAGAAGCTCGTCGGCATCGCGTTTATCGTTGTGGGCGTGTTCCTGGTGGCGAAGAGCTGACACTAGCGGCATGGAGTTCCTCCCCTTCACGCGTCCGACGATCGACGAGGAAACCATCGCCGGCGTCGCCGAGGTGCTGCGCTCCGGGTGGATCACGTCCGGGCCGCAGGTCAAGAAATTCGAGGCCGAGCTGTCGCGCTACTGCGGCGGCCGGCCGGTGCGGACGTTCAACTCCGGCACCGCCGCGCTGGAAATCGGGCTTCGACTCGCCGGCATCGGGCCCGGCGACGAGGTCATCACCACCCCGCTTTCCTGGGTCGCGACGAGCAACGTCATTCTGGCGCTGGGGGCGAAACCCGTCTTTGTCGATATCGATCCTGCGACGCGCAACATCGACCTGGGAGGCATCGAGTCCGCCGTCACGAAAAAAACAAAGGCGATCCTTCCGGTCTATCTCGCCGGCCTGCCGGTAGACCTTGACCGCCTGTACGCCATGGCGGAAAAACACCATCTGCGCGTGCTCGAGGACGCCGCTCAGGCCTTCGGCTCGTCGTGGAATCGAAAGCGCATCGGCAGCCGCGGCGACCTGATCGCGTTCAGCTTCCACGCGAACAAGAACATCACTTGCGGGGAAGGCGGCTGCATCGTCCTGCCCGGCGAGAGCGACGTCGTCCTGTGCGAGAAGCTGCGGCTCCAGGGCGTCACGCGCTCCGGCGAGGACGGCATGGACGTGGACGTCGTCGGCGGCAAATTCAACCTGACCGACGTCGCGGCGCGTATCGGGTTAGGGCAGCTCGAGCACCTGAAGGAATTCACCGAAAAGCGCCGCGAACTCGCCCGCCACTACTTCGAAACCCTGAACCCCGGGCTCGGCTGCAAGCTTCCGGTCCCCGATTTCGAGAATTCGAACTGGCACATGTTCCAGGTGGTGCTGCCAGGGCGCGTCCGGCGGGCCAAATTCATAGCCAAGATGCGCGACCTGGGCATCGGTATCGGCGTGCACTATCCGGCCATCCATCTCTTTTCGCTGTACCGCTCGCTCGGCTGGAAAACGGGCCAGTTCCCCCACGCCGAGCGCGCCGGCAAGGGCAT
>JBGPLD010000169.1:0-4325 GCA_041486325.1 Gammaproteobacteria bacterium | reverse complement strand
TACCGCGATTTCGAATGGATGGGTGCGCAGCGCCAGCTCAAGGTCCTGGGGATTTTCTCGCGGCTCTTCCACCGGGACGGCAAGGACGGTTACCTGAAGAACCAGCCGCTGGTAATGCGCTATCTGCAGCGTACCTGCGAGCGCTATCGCGAACTTGCCCCTCTCGCGAAGCTGCTTGATGATCTGGAGCCGCAGCGAAATACGGTCGGCCACTCGTTCTGACAGCCTGCCGATACGAACATCGCGAACAGCTTTTGACGCAAAGACGCAATGACGAGAATGAAGACAAAGGAAAATTTCATGGCGTCCTTTGCGAAATCTTTGCGTCCTTTGCGTTAAATGCTGTCTGGTCACCTTGACACGGGAATAGCCTGAATATGAAAGCCATGATCCTTGCCGCGGGGCGCGGAGAGCGCATGCGGCCGCTTACCGATACGACACCCAAATCGCTGCTCGAGGTGCGCGGCAAGGCGCTGATCGCGTGGCACATCGAAGCGCTGGCCCGGGCGGGTTTCCGCGAGATCGTGGTCAACCACGCTCACCTGGGTCGAAAATTGGAATCGGCGCTGGGGGACGGCGACAGGTTCGGCGTCGCGATCCGTTACTCGCGCGAAGCCGATGCGCTCGAGACGGCGGGCGGGATCGCCCATGCGCTGCCGCTGCTCGGCGGCGAGCCGTTCGTGGCCGTCAACGCCGATACTTTTTGCGATTTTGATTTTTCCCGGCTCGCCAGCCGCGCGCTGGGGCGCAATCTCGCGCATCTCGTGCTGGTGGAGAACCCGCCGCACCATCCGGGCGGAGATTTCAGTCTGATCGGAGACACTGTCGGCGTCGGCGGCGAGCCGAGATGGACGTTCGCCGGCATCGGTTTGTATCGCCCGGAGCTGTTTCGAGACATCATTCCAGGTTCCAAGGCGCAGCTCGCGCCGCTGCTGCGTGCAGCGATGATGCAGCGGAAAGTGAGCGGCGAGCTGCATCGCGGCAATTGGCACGACGTCGGCACCCCCGCACGGCTAGACGCGCTGAACCGGCCGGACGCTTGATCGTCGCCGCGAAGCAGACGACAATTCCCCCGATGGACGCCGCGAGCAGCATTTCCCGCCATATCGAGCGCCGTAAAGCATTGCAGCAGCGCATGGGCACGGGCATCGCCGTCATACCCACGGCGCCGGAGCGAATTCGCAACCGCGACAGCGACTACCTGTACCGCTTCGACAGCTACTTCTATTACCTGACCGGATTCCCCGAGCCCGGGGCGGTTCTGGTTGTGCTCGCAGGAAAAGAACCCCAGTCGATCCTGTTCTGCCATGAACGCAATCCGGAGCGCGAGCTCTGGGACGGCTTGCGCCACGGCCCGCAGGGCGCCAAGACATCGTTCGGTCTCGATGAGGCGTTTCCGGCCGATGCACTCGACAAACAGTTGCCGAAGCTGATTGCGAACCAGCCGGCGCTGCATTACGCGCCCGGGGCCGACGCCGCTTGGGATGCGCGCATCATGGGCTGGCTGAACCAGGTGCGCGCGCAGTCGCGCGCGGGCATTGCGGCGCCTGCCGATATCCGCGACGTGCGCGCCGTGCTCGACGAGATGCGGCTATTCAAGGACGACGCCGAGCTTGCGGTGATGCGCCGCGCTGCCGCGATCTCCGCGGCCGCGCACTCGCGCGCCATGCGCGCGACGCGCCCCGGATGCAACGAATACGAGATCGAGGCCGACCTGCTGCACGAGTTCCGCCGGCGCGGCGCGCAGTTTCCGGCCTACTGGCCCATCGTCGCCGGCGGCGCCAATGCGTGCATCCTGCATTACCGCGACAATAACGCACGGCTTGCCGATGGGGACCTGCTGCTCATCGACGCGGGCTGCGAGCTGGACGGTTACGCCTGCGATCTGACGCGGACATTTCCAGTGAGCGGGAAATTCAGCGGGCCGCAGCGCGACGTCTACGAGCTCGTTCTGGCCGCGCAGAGCGCGGCGATCGTCGCGGTCAGGGCCGGCAACCGCTGGGACGAACCACACAACGCCGCGGTCAAGACGCTGGCGCAGGGATTTGTCGATCTGGGTCTGTGCCCCGGCCCGGCGGAAACGGTCATCGAGACCGAGGACTACAAGCGTTTCTATATGCACCGGACCGGACACTGGCTCGGGCTCGACGTCCACGATGCCGGAGAATACAAATCGGAGGGTGAATGGCGCCGGCTCGAGCCCGGCATGACGCTCACCGTTGAGCCCGGTTGCTACATTCGTCCCGACGACAAGGTGCCGAGGCAATTCTGGAACATCGGCGTTCGCATCGAGGACGACGTCGTGGTTACGCCCTCGGGATGCGAGGTGATCACGGCCGCCGCGCCCAAGTCCGTTCGGGACATCGAAGCCCTGGTCGGCCGTGGCTGAGGGCTGCGATTTCGATGTCGTCATCGCCGGAAGCGGCCCGGTGGGTTGCGCGCTGGCGCTCGCCCTGAAAGGAAGCCATGTTTCGGTCGCCCGGATCGCCGGCGACGGAACCGTCGCGGACCGTCCGATCGCGCTGTCCTACGGCAGTCGTCTGATCCTCGAACGTCTCGATGTCTGGAAGCAGATCCCGTGCACGCAAATCGACGCAATTCATGTTTCCCAGCGGCACGGATTCGGCCGGACCGTGATGCGCAGCGAAGAAATCGGCCTTCCGGCGCTGGGTTACGTGACCGCATACTCCGAGCTCTTCGCACTGCTCGCATCGCAGACGCCATCGGTGCCGGGAATTCTGACGGGCCGGGAACCGGATGAAGACGGCGTCACGCTGCGCCTGAGCCGCGGCAAAGAAAATGCCCGCGTGCGCACGCGGCTGCTGGTGCTTGCCGACGGCGGGGCAAACCGCGACGCCGAGCACGCCAGGGATTACCGGCAGCATGCAATCGTGGCCGAGATCACCACCGAGCGCCCCCATCGCGGCATCGCCTGGGAGCGCTTTACGGCGGAAGGCCCGCTCGCGCTGCTGCCGTTTCGCGACCGCTACGCCATGGTGTGGAGCGTGCGACCGGAAAGCGCCGCGGCGCTGCTCGAATTCGACGAATCCGGATTTCTCGGGCGCCTGCGCGACGCATTCGGCGGCCGGCTGGGAAGTTTTGATTCTGTCGGCGCGCGCGCGGCGTTCCCGCTGTCCCTGCGCTACGGGGCGATCAGTCCGGCACCGAGAACCCTGGCGGTGGGCAATGCCGCCCAATCCCTGCACCCGGTGGCTGGCCAGGGCCTGAACCTCGGGCTGCGCGATGCCTGGGAGCTGGCCGAGGAGCTGCTCGAGGTTCCCGAAAATGAAATCGGCCGCCGCCGCTTTCTCGACCGGTATTCGCGCCGGCGCCGCCTCGACCGTTACGCCGGAATCGGACTTACCGATTTTCTGGCACGGATTTTCTCCAACTCCCTGCTCCCTGTTGCTGCCGCCCGCGGCGCCGGACTGGCCATGCTCGACACCTTGCCGCCTGCACGGCGTTTTCTGGCCCGCCGCATGATCTTTGGAGCACGCGCGCTGCCCTGAAGAGGTGTCAGGCCATTCCGCATCGCGGAAAAAAATATTTTAATCCTTTCCAGTTGTCCAAAACGCTGGAAATTCGCAGTTCGTGAATAAAGTAATGCAAAATGTGATTTGATCCTTCCCTAATTCTTCGCGTTTAGGTATAGAATTGCGCTCCCGCCCGAAAAATTTCCGCAATCGTTGATGCAAATCGGTTCGCACGCGTTGCGCAATAATCTTTTTGTCGCGCCGATGGCAGGCGTCACCGACCGCCCGTTCCGGCAGTTGTGCAAGAAGCTGGGCGCGGGGCTTGCCGTATCCGAGATGGTGGCGTCGAATTCCCTCCTGTGGGGCAGCGAGAAGACGCGCCGCCGCGCCAACCATGAAGGGGAGGTCGAGCCGATTTCAGTGCAGATCGCCGGTGCCGATCCGGGGATGATGGCGGATGCCGCCCGATATAACGTCGAGCAGGGCGCGCAAATCATCGATATCAACATGGGGTGCCCGGCAAAAAAGGTGTGCAACGCCATGGCCGGTTCGGCGCTGCTCAGGGACGAAGGGCTGGTTGCGCGCATACTCGATGCCGTGGTCAAGGCCGTCCAGGTGCCGGTCACGCTCAAATTCCGCACCGGCTGGGATTCGGCCGACAGGAACGCCCTCAAGGTGGCAAGAATTGCCGAGGACAGCGGCGTGCAGCTTCTGTCGCTGCACGGACGCACGCGCGCCTGCGGCTTTTCCGGCCGCGCCGAATACGACACGATCCGCGAAGTCAAGCGCTCCACGCGCCTTCCGGTGGTCGCAAACGGGGACATCGCCACGCCGGAGGAAGCGAAGCGGGTG
>JBGPLD010000168.1:0-4348 GCA_041486325.1 Gammaproteobacteria bacterium | reverse complement strand
CAACGGCAACGGGGCCAGCATCAATGGCGCAGGTTCGTTGTCGGGCGCCATCAAGACCATCGTGGTTGCCGATATGGTCATGGGTCTGGACAACGTTCTTGGGGTGGCAGGTGCTGCGCAGGGTAGCTTCCTGCTTGTCGTCCTCGGCTTATTCATCAGCATCCCGATCCTTATCTGGGGTAGCAGTATGCTGCTCCGGTTGGTCGAACGTTTCCCCGGGTTCGTGTATATCGGTGCTGGTGTGCTAGCCCTGACGGCAGCGAAAATGATTACCGCCGAGCCTCACCTGAAGGATCCTCTTGCTGCCTACACATTGACGGTGCCGCTCTTATACTTTGTGACCGTATTCGGCGTGCTCTGGGCGGGCTTCGTCAAAAACCATCGCAGGCTGGAGTCGAGAATTAGTGCCCGACTCGCCAGTTTTGCGAAACAGCGCAATACCCAAGTATCAATCTCGCGCCACCTAAGAGGAGAGAACGCAATGTTGAAAGTACTCGTTCCAGTCGACGGCTCCCGCAATGGGCAATATGCGGTGCAGCATGTTATCAAGGAGTTCATGAAGAACACGGCGATGGAGGTTCATTTGCTGAACGTGCAGCCGCCGTTCTCGACGCACATCGCGCAATTCGTCAGCAAGAAGAATCGCGAAGGCCATCACCGCGACAAAGGCGAAGAGGCGTTGCGGCCGATCAGGCACATGCTGGACGGCTCCGGTGTGCCCTATTCGGTGCACGTCAAGGTCGGAAACAAGGCGAAGGTGATCGTCGAGGCGGCGCGCAGCCTGCATTGCGACCATATCGTCATGAGCACTGCGCGCAAGAACTCTCTAACCCGGATGATCGAGGATTCGGTTACCAACAAGGTGCTCGAGTTGACGACCGTGCCGGTCGAGGTGATCGCAGGCGATGCAGTGTCGAAGCTGGAGCGCTACGGCATTCCAGCCGGTATCGGCGCAGCGCTGGCATTGCTGGCGCTTGCTGTTGCAGACTGAATGCCGGTGGCGGCTTCCCTCAACCAGTATGACGCACGCGCTGGAAAAGGGAGAACGGAAACGAAAGAAGTGGCGCGCCCGGCGGGACTCGAACCCACAACCCCCAGCTTAGAAGGCTGGTGCTCTATCCGGTTTGAGCTACGGGCACTGGTGAGGTGGCGTCGCCGCCGCATCCGCAACCCGCATTCAAAACTACGGGCCGAGAATTCTGGTCGGGGTGGAGAGATTCGAACTCCCGACTTCCTGGTCCCAAACCAGGCGCGCTACCAGGCTACGCTACACCCCGAGGGTGTCGCATATTACGCCTTCGCCCCACGCGCGGTCAACGCGGCGAGGCCCGCCGAAAATCGGGCAAATTTCCCTTGCTCGCACCGCAAATTTCTGGTATCAAGACGCCTCTGTTTTGCAACGCGGAGATCCGGCTTGGAATTGCTGCACAAAACCTTTCCGCCCTATACGCCGAAAAAGGGCGAGCAATACATGAATTCCGGGCAACGCGCGCACTTCAGGCGGATACTCGAGACACTGAAGCAAGAATTGTCCGAGGACATCGATCGCACCGTCCACGCCATGCAGGACGAGGCCACCTTGTTCGCGGATCCCAACGACCGCGCAACCCAGGAATCCGACATCGCGCTGGAGCTTCGCAACCGGGACCGCGAGCGCAAGCTCATCAAGAAAATTGACGAAACAATAGGGCGCATCGACAAGGACGATTACGGCTACTGCGAGAACTGCGGCGTCGAGATCGGCCTGAAGCGGCTCGAGGTCCGGCCCACTGCCACTTTGTGCATCGACTGCAAGACGCTGGACGAGCTCAGGGAGAAACAAGTCGCAAAGTGACCGACTGACAGCGGAGCCGTCAGTCGGTCATCCCGAGGAGCACCGCGACGAGGGATCTGCTTCTTGATGACGGCGGGGCCGTCCAGCCGGTCATCCCGAGGAGCACCGCGACGAAGGATCTGCTTCTTGACCCCACAAAAAAAGGGCGCCATCGGCGCCCTTTTTGTGCGGCGTGGTTCTTCAGGACTGTGTTGCGGCCGCGGCTTCCTTTACCGCCTTCATGCTCAGGCGCACGCGGCCTTTCTCGTCGGCCTCGAGCACCTTGACCTTCACCTGCTGTCCTTCCTTGAGATAGTCCGACACATTATTGACGCGTTCATTGGCGATCTGCGAAATATGCAGCAGCCCGTCCTTGCCGGGCAGCAATTGCACGATGGCGCCGAAATCCAGAAGCTTGAGCACCGTGCCGTCGTAGATGCGTCCCACCTCCACATCGGCGGTAATGTCCTCTATGCGCTTCTTCGCCGCCTGTCCGCCTTCGGACGATACGCAGGCAATGGAGATCGTGCCGTCGTCGGATATCTCGATCGTCGTTCCCGTTTCCTCCTGCAGGCCGCGGATCACCACACCGCCCTTGCCGATCACGTCGCGGATCTTCTCGGGATTGATCTTGATCTTGATGATGCGGGGCGCAAAGCTGGAAATCTCGGAGCGCGAACCCTCGAGCGATTGCTTCATGAGTTCAAGAATGTGCATGCGGCCCTCGCGTGCCTGGGCCAGTGCCACGCGCATGATCTCTTTGGTGATGCCCTCGATCTTGATGTCCATCTGCAGCGCAGTCACCCCATGCTCGGTGCCCGCCACCTTGAAGTCCATGTCGCCGAGGTGATCCTCGTCGCCGAGAATATCGCTGAGCACGGCGAAGCGGCTGCCTTCCTTGATCAGGCCCATGGCGATGCCGGCAACGTGCCCCTTCATCGGCACGCCCGCATCCATGAGCGCGAGACTGCCGCCGCACACGGATGCCATCGAGGACGAGCCGTTCGACTCGGTAATTTCCGAAACGACTCGCATCGAATAGGCGAATTCCTCGGCGGAGGGCAATACGGCAATGAGGGCGCGCTTGGCCAGGCGCCCGTGACCGATCTCGCGGCGCTTGGGCGAGCCCATGCGGCCGGTCTCGCCGGTGGCGTACGGAGGCATGTTGTAGTGGAGCATGAAACGCTCCTTGTATTCGCCCATCAGCGCATCGATGATCTGCTCGTCGCGGCCCGTGCCGAGCGTCGCTACCACCATGGCCTGGGTCTCGCCGCGGGTGAACAAAGCCGAGCCATGGGTGCGCGGCAGCACGCCGACGCGGATGCTGATCGGGCGCACGGTGCGCGTGTCGCGCCCGTCGATGCGCGGCTCGCCGTCAAGAATCTGGCTGCGCACGATCTTCGACTCGATGTCGAAGCAGATGTCCTTTACTGCGTTCGCTTCCGGCCCGCCTTCCTTGCCGGCGCCGACGGTCTCGAATACACGCTTCCAGATGCCGTCGATCGCTTCGGATCGGGCCTGCTTTTGCCGCAGCTTGAATGCCGCGCGCAACTCGCTTTCCGCAAGCCCCTTGATGCGCTCAACCAGTGCCTTGTCCTTCTCCGGGGCCTTCCAGTCCCAGGCAGGCTTCGCCGCCTGGTCGGCAAGCCCGTGGATCGCCTGGATCGCGGCCTGCATCTGCTCGTGGCCGAACACGACCGACCCGAGCATGACGTCCTCGGGCAACTGGTGCGCTTCGGACTCCACCATCAGCACTGCGTGTTCGGTGCCGGCGACGACGAGGTTGAGCTGGCTTTCCTTGAGTTGCGTCGCGGTGGGGTTAAGCACGTACTGGCCGTTGATGTAGCCGACGCGCGCCGCGCCGATCGGTCCGTTGAACGGAATGCCCGACAGGACAAGCGCCGCCGACGAGCCGATCAACGCCGGAATGTCGGGATCCACTTCCGGATTGCAGGACATCACTTGCGCGACGACCTGCATCTCGTTGTAGAACCCCTCCGGAAACAGCGGGCGGATGGGCCGGTCGATGAGGCGCGAAGTCAGAGTCTCCTTCTCCGAGGGCCGTCCTTCGCGCTTGAAAAATCCTCCCGGGATCTTGCCGGCGGCATAAGTCTTCTCGATGTAGTCGCAGGTAAGCGGGAGAAAGTCCTGGCCCTTCTTCGGCACCCTGGCCGCTACCACGGTGCACAGCACCACCGTGTCCTCCATGGTAACCAGGACCGCGCCGTGGGCCTGACGCGCTATCTCGCCGGTTTCCAGAGTGACTTGATGCGCACCGTATGTGAAGCTCGTCTTGATCGGATTTAGCGACATGAAATTCTCGATGAATTGGAAGGAACGGCGTGCCCGGCCCGGAAATTCTGATGGGATTCGCTGCCGCTCACGGAATTTGCGTGATTCCTGAAATCAAAACGCCCACTCGGAACGAGGTGGGCGCCGCATGCATTATTTGCGCAGGCCAAGTTGCTCGATCAGCTGATGGTATTTCGCGCCGTTTTCGCGCTTGAGGTAGTCGAGCAGCTTGCGCCGCTGGCT
>JBGPLD010000167.1:0-4392 GCA_041486325.1 Gammaproteobacteria bacterium | reverse complement strand
GAAAGGCTGCCGGCAACGATCGAGGTTGTCTATGGGCATGCGTGGAAAGGCGAGCCGCGCGTCACGGCTGACGGAAGGCAGATCATCAATCTGGATTTGAGCGCGAAATTCGGGCGCTGAAATCGGAGTTTTCGCTCTCGCCGCAGCTTGCCGGGGTTGGGATATGGTCAAGCGCAATTGCCCGGTTTCGCCCGGCAGGCCAATTCGTCTGCTGGGTCTGATCGGTGGCTGCCTCGTCGTTGAAGGATGCGACCGCGCGAAGATCGCGCGCCATCTGAGTGGCGAGCGGCGCGAGTGGGTCGCCGCAAAACTCCGAACCAGCCTAACGAATCACTAGAACCGACGGGGACATTATGAGGAAGGTGATTGTCAAATCCGCCTGCGCTGCTCTGGCGGCGCATTCGGGGGTGGCCCAGGCCGGATTTCAGCTGAATATTCCGGCGCCGGCAACGCGGATTGCGACCGAGAATTACGACCTGCACTTTGTCATGATGGTGATCATCCTCGTCGTTTTCGCCGGGGTGTTTGCCGTGATGCTCTACTCTATCTACGCGCACCGCAAATCGGTCGGACACAAGGCCGAGCACTTTCACGAGAACGCCACCGTCGAGATCATATGGAACGTTATCCCTTTGGTGGTCCTGATCGCCATGGCGTGGCCGGCCACCAGGACCATCTTGAACCTCAGGGACGCATCGAGTCCGGACATCACCATAAAGGCAGCCGGACCGGCGAGGTCATCCGGCCCGGCGACGTCAAGTCAGCGCGGAAATAGAGCCGGGACTCAGGGGGTCACGCATCGGCAAGCGCGAGCAGCCGCGCCGGGCGTGATAAAATAACAACGTTTGCGTGTTCCCGTCCGCGCTCCCGCGCATGCAGCTCACCTCCTCCTCCGCCAGCCTCCACCTGCGCCAGTTTCTGGTTGACCAAGCCGCGCGTAGTATTACGGATCGTATTCTGCGCGGTGTTCGGCATGTTCCTCGCCACGCCCGGCATGGCGCACCTTTCGCTACTCCATCGCGTACCTCGCCGCGCTGTTTGCCGCGCTGCTAATTGCTTGCTATTTTTCTTTCTGAGCGAATGTCCAAACGAGGACCGGCTGCGCTCTTCGTTGCCGCGGTCCTGCTTGCCGGCTGTGGCTCCTCCGGCCCGTCGTTCAGAAATACCGACATTACGGGTGCCGATTACGGCAGGGACTTCACGTTGACCGATCACAGCGGAAGGGTGCGCTCGCTCGCCGATTTTCGCGGCAAGGTGGTAGTGATGTTCTTCGGCTATACGCGCTGTCCCGACGTCTGCCCGACGACGCTCGCGGAGCTAAAGGCGGTGAGGGAACAACTCGGCGAGGACGGCAAACGGGTACAGGTGCTTTTTGTCACCGTCGACCCGGAGCGCGACACTCCGCAATTGCTTGCGAATTACGTGCCGGCATTCGATCCGAGCTTTATCGGCCTGTACGGGAATTCGGCCGCAATTGCCAAGGTCGCGAAGGACTTCCGGGTGTTTTACCAAAAGGTGCCCGGCAGGACACCGGACAGCTACACCGTGGACCATACCGCCGGCAGCTATGTTTTCGATCCGCGAGGCCGGCTGCGGCTGTTCGCGCGCCATGGCAACCCGGCGAACCTCGTTGCTGACATCCGGGTGCTGATGAATACGCCCGGCTGATCGGTTCTCGCCGCTTTATTTGCGCGTCACCCCGAGTCGCACGTGCTGACATGGCCCGCGCTCAATAGCAGGACGGGATCCCGCCTCAGGCCGGATCGAGCCGGCGATTGTTGTGTGGGCGAGCCAAATCCCCTAAGCTAGTCCAGCCCCGTCCAAAATCGGGCCTCCGGATACAGGGTAGGAGCGCGTGTGCCGTGAAAATCCTGATCGTCGACGATTCCCCCACGATACGTACAGCGCTCAGGCAGCTCGTGGAACGCATGGGCCACAGCATCATAGAGGCGGAAAACGGAGAAGAGGCCTTGCGCCTGTACGAAAAGGAGCGGCCGGGCCTGGTACTCATCGACGTCGTCATGCCGGTAATGGACGGATACGAATCGGCTCGGCGCATGCGCGCAAGCACCCCCGATGAATGGGTGCCGATCATTTTCCTGAGCTCGAAGGAGGCGGATCAGGACCTGGACCGCGCGATCGAGGCAGGCGGCGACGATTACCTCGTAAAACCGGTGAGCTTCGTGGTGCTGAACGCGAAGATTCGCGCTCTGCACCGCATCGAAACCATGCGCAGCAGGTTGCTGGAAGTGTCGCGCGAGCTCTCCGTAGCAAACCGCGAACTAGAGAAGCTGACCCGCCAGGATGGCCTGACCGGAATCGCCAATCGGCGCTATCTGGACAGTTATTTGCTGACGGAAGTGCGTCGCGCTGCGCGCGAGCCCCAGCCTGTGTCGATGATTCTCGCGGACGTTGATTACTTCAAGGCTTTCAACGATTACTACGGCCACCAGGCGGGCGACGACTGTCTGCGGCAGGTGGCAACGGCGCTGAGCTCGGCTGGCCGGCGTCCCGCCGATCTGCTTGCCCGCTACGGCGGAGAGGAGTTTGCTATGGTGCTGCCCGGAACGGCGATGGAAGGGGCGGTCGACGTTGCAAAATCGGTGTCCCGCGTCGTTGCCGGGTTGGCCATAGAACATGCACGCTCGGGAATCAGCCCGAATGTCACGCTCAGCCAAGGTGTCGCTTCTCTGGTCCCGGGCAGGGATACGTCGCCCGAGGAACTGGTAAAGCTTGCCGATCAGGCGCTTTATCAGGCCAAGCAGCAGGGCCGAAACCGGTACGTCATCTCCGGGGCGAAATGAGAACGTCGCAAGCTTGCCGCAAGCTCTTTAATTGAGATGAAACGAATCACGCCGCGGCAGCAACGCCCTTCATTTTTATGAGCGCCTTCGCCTCGATCTGCCGGATGCGCTCGGCCGAAACTTTGAATTCGGCGGCGAGTTCGTGCAGGGTCGCCCGGTCCTTTTCGCGCAGCCAGCGCGCCTCGATGATTCGGCGGCTGCGCTCGTCCAGGCTCTCCAGCGCGGTGTTCAGGCCGCGAGCCCGCAGAGTTTCGTCCTGCCTGGCTTCGATTACTTCCGCCGGCTCCGCGGAGTGGTCGGCAAGATAGGCGATCGGCGCATAGCTGTCCTCGTCATCGTCGGCCGGCTCCAGCGCGACCTCCCGGCCCGCGAGCCGCATCTCCATCTCGGAGACTTCCTCGGCCTTGACGCCGAGTTGCTTCGCAACGGCATGAATTTCGGCGCGCGTCAGCGGATTGAGCGAATGCTTCATGCTGCGCAAGTTGAAAAACAGCTTCCTCTGCGCCTTTGTGGTGGCAATCTTCACCTGCCTCCAGTTTCGCAGAACGAATTCGTGAATCTCGGCCTTGATCCAGTGAATCGCGAACGACACCAGCCGCACGCCGCGCTCCGGATCGAAGTGCTTGACCGCTTTCATCAGGCCGATGTTGCCTTCCTGGATGAGGTCCCCATGCGGCAGGCCGTAGCCCATGTAACCGCGGGCAATCGCGACCACCACGCGCAGGTGCGAAAGCACCAGTTCGCGCGCCGCTTCGAGATCATCCTCTGTCCTGAATTTGCGCGCGAGCCGCAATTCCTCTTCAGCCGTCAGGAGCCGAAAGCGGTTGACAGTCTGGACGTAGGTTTCCAGGCTTCCTACCGGCGCCGGCAATGTCATCGCATTACGCATTTGCAGTATCTCCAAACATCCGCCGGAATCGGGTTGGTTTTACTTTTCCAGCGTCGGCATCGAGCGGCGCGGAATTCCGCGTCCGCTCCAACGCCATTTCGTGTGTGATTGATTTTAGCACTCTCGATCTTAGAGTGCTAACAGAGGTCGCGGTTCCCTTGCGGGGAGAACCTTCTCCGTGAGATTCCTCGGATGACGACCTGATATGCCCTCTAGGCTACCTCGATTTCCCGTAAGTGCTTGCTTACTGATAAATATGCGCCAAACCAGCCCAGTGCGGCGGAACAAGCGAGAATTACCGCCGCCTCGGCTGTGTCAAGATAGCGCAGGCGAAAATCCGAGCCGTACAACGCGGCAAGGGGTGCGATATCACGGTTCAGCACTGCGAGCGCGACCAACACAATCGCCAAGGCAGAGCATCCGCCGAGGAGGCCGAGCAGCGACCCGAGATAGAAAAAGGGCCGGCGAACGTAGGCGCGGGTTGCCCCGATCAGCCGGCAGATTTCAATCTCGTCGTGCTGGGTGAGAATTTGCAGCCGTATGGTGTTGAATGTCACTGCCACAAGGGCAACGCCGAGCAATGCCCCGAGCAGTGCCACTGTCGTCCGGCCCAAACGCAGCAAAGAATCCAGACGCCTCGCCCATGCAGAATCCGCCTGCACGTGCGCGACCTTGGGCAGCGACTTGAACTGGCGTTCG
>JBGPLD010000166.1:0-4395 GCA_041486325.1 Gammaproteobacteria bacterium | reverse complement strand
CTGGAGCGATGATGCCACGCGCGCGCCCGGGATGTTGAACCTTGCCTTCGGCCTCTCCTTTGCCGAACTCTACCAGCGCGAAGGCCTCGCCAGGCTCGATGCCGAGTTCCTCGATTTTCTCGGCCACGCGGACGCCGCGCTGAAGACGCGACTCGCGGCCGCCCGCACCCATCCTGCGAGTCTTGACAAGAAAGCCGAATCGACGCTGATCCTCGAGGTCGCGCCGCACCTCGACGATTTTCTGGCAGAGCTCTTCGGCATCCAGGCCGAGTTCCGCGCCCTCGCCGCGCGCCATCATGAGCTCGCGCCGCTGTACACCATCAAGCGCCATTTCGTGCAGCGCCGCGCGGCAAACAAGGTGAAGCCCGAGGAGGCCGCGAAGCTCGATGGACTAGCGCTCGAAACCGGACTGAAGAAACTCTTCGGCGGACGCTTCGACGAACTGACTTTTGCGCTCAAGGTCACCGACTGGCTCGCCGATGAGACAAAACATGCCGCGCCGCTAGCTGCGGCGATGAAGTACGCCGGCTGGGCGCTGCACACACCCGAAGGCCGCGAGCATGTGCGCCCTGGCGTTCTGTTCAAAGCGCCTGCCAAGACCGATCCGCACAATCTGATCGCGCACGCACAGAAAAGCGAGCAGGACGGGGTCGTCATCTACACCATCAAGCCCGAGCACATCCGCAGGCGCAACGGATTCGCGCTGACCGACCCCGGCACCGACCTCACCGGCGCGCTCGACCAGGCCCATTACTGCATCCTTTGCCACAACCAGGGCAAGGACTCGTGCTCTCACGGGTTGCGCGAGAAACCCGTCCCTGAGAGCGACCTGAAGGAGAATCCGCCAGCCGACGCGCCTCACAAGACGCAGTTCAGGAAAAGCGCCTTTGGCGTAACGCTCGCCGGCTGCCCGCTCGAGGAGAAGATCTCCGAATTTCATACGCTGAAGACGCAAGGCAACGCGCTCTCGGCGCTCGCGGTGATCGTCATCGACAATCCCACGGTCGCGGCAACCGGGCATCGCATCTGCAACGACTGCATGAAGTCCTGCATCTATCAAAAGCAGGAGCCGGTTGACATCCCGCAGGTCGAGACGCGGACGCTGAAAGACGTGCTCGACCTGCCCTGGGGCTTCGAGATCTATTCCCTGCTCACGCGCTGGAACCCGCTCAATTTCCGGCGGCCCCTGCCGCTGCCCGCGACCGGCTACAAGGTCCTCGTGGCCGGCATGGGGCCGGCAGGCTTCACCCTCGCGCACTACTTAATGAACGATGGACATAGCGTAGTCGGCATCGACGGCCTGAAGATCGAGCCGCTGCCTGCGCAGTTTTCCGGCGTGAAAGCAGATGGCTCGCGCCTCGGCCCGCAATCCGGGCTGTCGTCATCCGGCTTTGAGCCGATCCGTGACTTGAAGACGCTGTACGAATCGCTCGACGACCGCGTCATGGCCGGATTCGGCGGCGTCGCCGAATACGGCATCACGGTGCGCTGGGACAAGAACTTTCTCAAGCTCGTGCGCCTGCTGCTCGAGCGGCGTGCGGAATTCGCCCTGTTCGGCGGCGTGCGCTTCGGCGGCACCATAACCGTTGAGGACGCGCTCGGCCCGCTGGAAGCCGGAGGCCTGGGCTTCGATCACGTCGCGCTGTGCATGGGCGCGGGCAAACCCACGGTGCTCGATATCCCGAACGGCCTTGCGCGCGGCGTGCGCGCCGCTTCGGATTTCCTCATGGCACTGCAGCTTACCGGCGCCGCCAAGACCAATTCGATCGCAAACATGCAGCTGCGCCTGCCCGTCGTGGTAGTCGGCGGCGGGCTCACCGCGATCGACACGGCAACCGAATCGCTCGCCTATTACACGGTGCAGGTGGAGAAATTCCTCTCCCGCTACGAGACGCTTTCGGCGGAATCCGGCGAGGACGCGGTACGCAGCGAATGGGACGACCAGGAACGCGAGATTGCCGAGGAATTTCTCGCCCACGCGCGCAGGATCCGCGAGGAGCGGAGCAAGGCCGCTGCGGAAAAACGCCCCGCGCGCGTGCTCGAGCTGCTGCGCCATTGGGGCGGTGCCACCATTGCCTACCGGCGCAGGCTGATCGACAGCCCCTCCTATACCCTCAATCACGAGGAGGTCGGGAAAGCGCTGGAGGAAGGCATCGTGTTTTCCGAGGGTCTCTCACCGCTTGCGGTGGACGTGGACAACTACGGCGCGGTGCGCGGGATGCGTTTCTCCCGGCAGAGCGGACTCGGCGGCGAATCGGCCGAAAATTGGCTGCCGGCGCACACCATCTTCGTCGCCGCCGGCACGCAGCCGAACACGGTGCTTGCGCGCGAGCACGCGGCGCATTTCAGTCTTGACGGAAAATACTTCCGCGCCTGCGACGAGAACGGCGCGCCGCTGAAACCGCAGTATTCGATCGCGAAGCCGGAGCGCTCCGAGGTGTTGCTGTCGCGCTTTCCCGACGGCCGTTTCGTCAGCTTCTTCGGTGACCTGCACCCCTCCTACTACGGCAACGTCGTGAAGGCGCTTGGCTCCGCACGCCAGGGCTATCCATTGGTATCGCGCGTGCTGTCCAAGCGGCCGCCCGCAACCAAGTCAACCGCCGCGAAGTTTTTCGCCGAACTCGGAAAGGAATTGCTGGCCACCGTGCACAAAGTCGAGCGGCTCACGCCCACCATCGTCGAAGTGGTGGTCAAGGCGCCGCTTGCCGCCCGCAAGTTCCAGCCTGGCCAGTTCTACCGTCTGCAGAATTTCGAGACCCTTTCTCCGATTACGTCGGGGACGCGCATGCAGATGGAAGGGCTGGCGATGACCGGCGCATGGGTGGACAAGGAGAAGGGGCTGGTTTCGACCATCGTGCTCGAGATGGGCGGCTCGTCCGACCTGTGCGCAATGCTCAAACCCGGCGAACCGGTGATTCTCATGGGTCCCACCGGAAGCCCGACGCATATCGCGTCGAACGAAACAGTGATCCTCTGCGGCGGCGGCCTGGGCAACGCGGTGCTGTTCTCGATAGGCCAGGCGTTCCGCGCAAAGGGCTCGAAAGTGCTCTACTTCGCCGGCTACAAGAAAGTCATCGACCGCTACAAGTCCGCCGATATCGAGAGAGCGGCCGACCTCGTGGTGTGGTGCTGCGACGAGGAGCCGGGTTTCAGGCCAACGCGGCCGCAAGACCGAAGCTTTATCGGCAACATCGTCCAGGGAATGGACGCCTATGCGCTGGGCAGGCTGGGTCGGCCGCAGATCCGCATGGAGGACGCCGACCGCCTGATCGCGATCGGCTCAGACCACATGATGGCGGCGGTGGCGCGGGCTCGCCACGACGCTCTCAAGCCGCATCTCAAGCCGCGGCATTTCGCCATCGGCTCGATCAATTCGCCGATGCAATGCATGCTGAAGGAAATATGTGCGCAGTGCCTGCAACCGCACCGCGACCCGAGCACGGGGAAGACGAGCTACGTGTTTTCGTGCTTCAACCAGGACCAGGAGCTGGACCGGGTGGATTTTGCCGCGCTATCGGAGCGGTTGAAGCAGAATTCGCTGCAGGAGAAGATTACCGCGCAGTGGATCCGGCATTGCATGCCGGACCTGAGGAAGCAGCGAACCCTGATTTGAAGCGTCAGTGCCAGTCGCCGCGCGGCGGAACCGGCAGCGGCATCACGGCGATGCCTTCATCGAGGAGATCTTCCGTCTGCTCGCGCGTGGCAACCCCGCGGATGCTCCGGCGCGGCGCTTCCCGGTAGTGAATACGCCGCGCCTCGGCCGGGAACTCTTCACCCACGTTTTCGGTATTCAGCAAAATGACGTCGATAAGCTCGTTGATGTTCCGCGGTTGAATGGCCTTGGCTGGCGTCGGCGGCGTATGCTTTCGCGGCGGCTCGGCTTCCGTCTTGCCGATTTTGGCGGTGAGCAGCTTCTCGATGCTCGTATCGCTGCAAATCGGGCACGAAAGCAGGCCACGCGCCTTCTGGCTCTCGAAGTCATCGCCCGAGGCAAACCAGCCCTCGAAGCGATGGTGATCCGGACAAGTCAATTCAAAAACAATCATTTAACATCCCCATTTGCCCATTCTACAGAGGTTGCGGCCGGATGTCTGCGCACTATTCCCCTCGCATTCACGCTTAACGGCCCGGCGCGCCGAAATTTGCGTACATCACGCCCTCAATGTGCGGAGCAATCGGCAAATTTCAAGAAGATCTCGATGGGATATGCGCACGCAAACCCCCGAATTCCTGTTCCGCGTGCGCATTGACGCTTCAGCTGGTGCCCGGG
Organism: Gammaproteobacteria bacterium; assembly: GCA_041486325.1. GTDB lineage: Bacteria > Pseudomonadota > Gammaproteobacteria > Burkholderiales > SG8-39 > VBDM01. The sequence continues at coordinate 125 of JBGPLD010000166.1, read as the reverse complement.
GCAGGGGTCGAACCTGCATGCCGGAGTTATCCGGCGAGGGATTTTAAGTCCCTTGTGTCTACCAGTTTCACCACCCGGGCTGGATCGATACGGTTGCATCTGAAAGAAACTCGAACCCCTCGTCG
>JBGPLD010000165.1:0-4399 GCA_041486325.1 Gammaproteobacteria bacterium | reverse complement strand
TGCTGGCAATGTCGCAGGCCTCATCCAGGCTCTTCGCCTGGATGAGCGCGCCGCGCCTGCGCAACGACGATTCGATGACTTCACGGCGCGGCATTCCGGCCAACAGCTTGTCCATGCTTTGCGCCACTCTGTCGATAAATCCTGCGTCGGGAGAAATGAGGATGGCCTGTGCCGTTTCATCGTGCTCGGCCTGCGAGAACAGGTCCATCGCGATCCAGTCGGGATCGGTAGCCCCGTCGCAGATCACCAGGATTTCCGACGGTCCGGCGATCATGTCGATGCCCACGGTGCCGAACACACGGCGCTTGGCTGCGGCCACATAGGCGTTGCCGGGACCCACGATCTTGTCCACCTGCGGAACGGTTCCAGTGCCGTAGGCAAGCGCCGCAATTGCCTGCGCGCCGCCGATGGCGAATACGCGGTCGACGCCGGCGATCGCCGCTGCTGCCAGCACCAGCGGATTGCGCTCGCCCGATGGCATCGGCACCATCATGATCAACTCACCAACGCCGGCGACCTTCGCGGGCAAGGCGTTCATCAGGACCGACGACGGATAGGCGGCCTTACCGCCCGGCACGTACAGCCCCGCGCGATCGAGCGGCGTGATCCGCTGTCCAAGCGTCGTGCCGTCGGCTTCGGTGAATTGCCACGACCGGGCGAGCTGCCGCTCGTGGTAGGCGCGGATGCGCGCCGCGGCCTGCTCCAGCGCCTCGCGTCGCGTGCTCTCCAAGGCCGAGCGCGCCCTATCGAGCTCCGCCCGCGGCAGCTCGAGCTCGGCGACCCGCACCGCCTTCACGCGATCGAAGCGCCAGGTGTATTCGAGCACCGCGGCATCCCCGCGCTTGCGCACGTCGTCGCAAATCGCCGCGACTGCGCGCTCGACGTCATCGTCCAGCACGGAATCAAAGGCAGTGAGCGTGGCGAGGCGCTCGCCGAAATCCGGTTGCGCGGTGGACAGCCGCGCAATTTCAGCCACGCACGGCTTTCGCGAATTCGTCGAGCAGGGGCTGGATGGCGTCGCGCTTGAGCTTGAGCGCCGCCTGATTGACGATGAGGCGCGCGCTGATCGGCCGGATTTCCTCGACCGCGAGCAGCCGGTTCGCTCGCAGTGTATTGCCGGAGGAAACAAGATCGACGATGGCGTCGGCAAGACCGACAATCGGCGCGAGTTCCATGGAGCCGTAGAGCCTGATCAGGTCGACGTGCACGCCCTTGGCGGCAAAGTGCTCGCGTGCGGTCTGAATGTACTTGGTCGCCACCCGAATTCGCGCGCCTTGGCGCACCGCGCCGGCATAATCGAAACCTTCCGAAACCGCCACCATCATGCGGCACGCCGCGATGCCGAGATCGAGCGGCTGGTACAGGCCCGCGCCGCCATGCTCGAGCAGCACATCCTTGCCGGCGACTCCAAGCTCCGCCGCTCCGTACTGGACATAGGTGGGCACGTCGGATGCGCGCACGATCAGCAGCCGCAGGTCGCGCCGGCTGGTGCGCAGTACCAGCTTGCGCGAACGCTCTGGATCATCGGTCGGACGTATGCCGGCCGCGGCAAGCAGCGGCAGCGTTTCGTCGAAAATCCGTCCCTTCGAAAGCGCAAGCGTGATCACGGTGCGGGTGCGATTGGAAAACTTTGAATTCTACCGCAAAGGACACAAAGGACGATAAGGAAATCCTTATTTTTCAACGTGTTCACCTGTCGCTGCAGGATAGAATCCCGAGAGGCGCTCCAATTTGTGGACCATCGCCTTACTTGGCGTCCTCCTCACCCCCGACCCCTCTCCACTCAAGTGGAGAGGGGAGCATTCAGTTCCCTTCCCCCGCTCTGCGGGAGAAGGGATAGGGATGAGGGCTGGCGTCCTTGGCGGTTGATTTGCTTTTCAGTGAACGCGTCGAATGCGCGCCCCGAGTTGCGCGAGCTTCTCTTCGATGCATTCGTAGCCGCGGTCCAGGTGATAGATGCGTTCCACCGTGGTCTCGCCTTGCGCGGCGAGGCCTGCAATCACCAGGCTCGCGGAAGCGCGCAGGTCGGTTGCCATGACGGTCGCGCCTTGCAGCTTTTCGACACCGCGCACCACCGCGGTGTTTCCCGAAATATCGATGTCGGCACCGAGCCGCTGCATTTCCAGTGCGTGCATGAAGCGATTCTCGAATATGGTTTCGGTGATCACCGCGGTGCCGTCGGCGGTTGCATCAAGCGCCATCAGCTGCGCCTGCATGTCGGTGGGAAATGCCGGATAGGGCGCGGTGCGCACATTGACGCTCTTAGGCCTGCCTTTCATGACCAATGAGATGGAACCGTCCGCCAAATGCAGGTCGGAACCCGCCTCGCGCAGCTTCTCGAGCACCGCGTCGAGGATGCCGGCGTCGGTGCCGTGCAGGGTCACCCGGCCGCCGGCCGCCGCCGCGGCAACGAGAAAAGTGCCGGTCTCGATGCGGTCGGGCATGATGCGGTGCGTCGCGCCGCGCAGGCTCGCCACGCCTTCTATCGTGATGACATCGGTTCCGGCCCCGCCGATTCTCGCCCCCATCGCGGAAAGGCAACGGGCGAGGTCCATCACCTCGGGCTCGCGCGCGGCGTTCTCGAGCACGGTGGTGCCCTGCGCAAGACATGCCGCCATCATCAGATTCTCAGTCCCGGTTACGGTCACCAGATCCATGACGATGCGCGTCCCCTTGAGCCGCCTCGCCCGTGCCGCGATGTAGCCCTGCTCCACCTCGATCTCGGCGCCCAGCGCTTTCAGCCCCTTGATGTGCAGGTCCACCGGACGCAGGCCGATGGCGCAACCGCCCGGGAGCGATACGCGGGCTTCGCCGCATCGCGCAAGCAGCGGGCCCAAAACCAGGATCGAGGCCCGCATCGTCTTGACGAGTTCGTACGGCGCAAGCGGCTCGGAGAGGCGTTCCGCACGCAGTGTTACGCCCAGGCGATCGTCGTGGGACACTTCCGCGCCCAGCTGTGCGAGCAACCGCAGCATGGTGGTCACGTCGTTCAAACGCGGCACGTTGGAGAGCGTGAGCGGCTCGCGCGTGAGCAGGGACGCGCACAGCAGCGGGAGCGCGGCGTTCTTGGCGCCGGAAACGCGGATCTCGCCGGAAAGCGGGACGCCGCCGTGTATGACCAGCTTATCCATCCGCGGCTTCTTCCGGAGTGAGCGTGCGCATCGACAACGCGTGAATTTCCTCGCGCATGCGTTCGCCGAGCGCCGCGTAGACGAGCTGGTGCCGCTGCACCCGGTTCCTGCCCCGGAATGCTTCGCTGACGATCAGCGCTTCGAAGTGCTGTCCGTCGCCGGTGACGCGCACCTGCTCGCACTTCAGGCCCTTCTCGATATAGCTCTGGACCTGCTCCGTCGTCACCATGATGTCACCATGCTAATTCCTCAGCTTGTATCCCCGCCTGAGCACCGCCAGCGTCAGAGCCGATATCAGCGCGAGAAAAACACCGACGACGGCCAGGCTCAAGTACGGATTGATGTCCGATACCCCGAAAAAACCGTAGCGAAACCCGTCAATCATGTAGAAAAACGGATTGAATTGCGAGAGCCCCTGCCAGAATGCGGGAAGCGAATGGATCGAATAGAAGACGCCCGACAGAAAAGTAAGGGGCATGACGACGAAGTTCTGGAATGTAGCCACCTGGTCGATCTTGTCGGCCCAGATCCCGGCGATCAGTCCGAGCGCCGCGAGAACAGCGCTGCCCGCGACGGCAAATGCGACGATCCACAGCGGGTAGCTGAAAGCAAGCTCGACAAAAGGCAGGGTCACAAGCAGCACCCCGATCCCGACCACGATGCCGCGTATGGCCGCGGCGAGCACGTACGCGGCGAAGAATTCCCGGTAAGTCAGCGGCGGCAGAAGCACAAAGATGATGTTGCCGGTGACCTTGGACTGGATCAGCGACGAAGAACTGTTGGCAAAAGCGTTCTGCAGCACCGACATCATCACCAGGCCCGGCGCGAGAAACGCCGAGTAGGGTACGGTGTCGTAGAGTCGGACCCTGCCTTCCATGACGTGGCTGAAAATCAGCAGGTACAGGAGCGCGGTGAGCACCGGCGCCCCGATGGTCTGGATGCCGACCTTCCAGAACCGCAGCAGTTCCTTGTACAGCAGCGTGGGAAACCCGCTCACGTCTGCTGCATCACTTCCACGAATACGTCCTCGAGGTCGGGCTGCATCAGCTCCATCTCCTCGATGCGGCAGCCCGCTCCCCGGATGCAGGCGAGCGTGCGCTCGACCTCGTCGTAGCCCTTCAGCCGCAGCACGTGGTCCCCCGGGGCGCCGCTGCCGTGCTCGAGCGCTTTCAGCGCCCCGGGAAGTTCCCCCGCAAGCCGCAAGCGCAGGAACAGATGATGCACGCGCCTGAGCAGATTGGACGTGGAATCGAGCGCCACGATGCGAC
>JBGPLD010000164.1:0-4409 GCA_041486325.1 Gammaproteobacteria bacterium | reverse complement strand
TCGCAAGCTGCGTCCCGCTATTGTGAATGACCCAAGGGAGGAATCAAAAATGCCTCAAGAACTTAGCAACCAAGCTCGACTTTCTCCATCCACCGCGCGTCGACTTGTCCGAACCGCGTTGATGAGCTTGCTGCCCATCGCGCTCGCAGGCGTTGGCGGTCCGGCGGACGCACGAATCACGCAAATTCAGATCAATTCCCGCGCATTGGCCTTCGGCGGCGCCTCGTTCGGCAGCGTGGGGCAGTACGAAACACTCAGGGGCGTGGCCTTCGGCGAGGTCGACCCGAACGATCCCCTGAACCAGGTGATCACCGACATCAAGCTCGCGCCGCGCAATGCGCGCGGCATGGTCGAGTACAACATGGACTTCTGGATCAACAAACCCCTCAACATGACCCGGGCCAACGGCACGCTGCTCCACGACGTGCCGAATCGCGGCAACGTGCGCAGCCTGGAGCTCAACGTCGGCGGCGCGGGCGACACCAACGCTGGCGACGGCTTGCTCCAGCGCCAGGGCTATACGCTCTCGGATAACGGGTGGGAAGGCGACTTGTCTACCGGCCTGCAGATCCGGCTGCCGGTGGCAAGGAACAAGGACGGCAGCGAGATCACCAACCGCATACGGACCGAATACATCCTGAACGGCGCCCCGGCAAGCACCCAGGACCTGTCGACTCCGCCCGCCTACGAGTCCGTCAGCACCAGCAACGCCGGTGCGACGCTAACGCGGCGCGTTCACCAGGACGACGCCCGCGAGCCCATCCCGAACAGCGATTGGGCCTTTGCGGATTGCTCGGCAGTACCGTTCCCCGGTGTTCCAAGCACGAAAAAGATATGCCTCAAAGGAAACTTCGACACCAATCACATTTACGAGCTGCTTTACACCGCAAAGAACCCCGAGGTGCTGGGGCTCGGCTTCGCGGCGATGCGCGACTTCATCTCGTTCCTGCGCAACAGCAACGGCGCGAGCACCGGCAAGTGCGGGCGCAAGGACGATGACGGGGACCGCCGCCGCGGCTGGGACGACGACGACGACGATTACGGGGCGGACGAGCACGGCCGCAGGCACGGGCCCTGCCCGGCAGCCAAGCCGATGCCGGACAACCCGCTGGGCAACTCGATCCGTAACGCCATCATCTACGGCTCGTCGCAAAGCGGTCGCAATATCCGCACGTTCATCCAGCTCGGCTTCAACCAGGACGAGAACCGCAACCTCGTCTTGGAAGGCGCCATCCCGCACAAGGCGTCGAACCGCGGCGCGTTCAACGTGCGCTTCGGGCAGCCCGACCGGCTGTCCGGGACGCAGCATACCGAGCGCCAGTTCCCGGGCGCGGAGTCGTCGCAGACCTGGGGAGTGAGCGACGACAAGATCTCCGGCGTGAAGGCCGGCCAGCTCGACCGCTGCCGCAAGACCAGCAGCTGTCCGAAGATCTTCCACACCAACACCGACACCGAGTACTGGCAGGCCTTGATGGCGCTCAACACCACCGACCCGGATAGCCGGCACGACCTCAGGATCCCGAAGAACGTGCGCATTTATCTCTACGCCGGCACGCGGCATGGCGGCGGCGATGTCAACGCGCAATTGCCGACGGTCGTGCCGAACCCGCCGGCGAACTGCCAGCTGCGCACCAACAGCAATCCGTTCATCCACGGCCAGCGGGCGCTGCTCGCGGCGCTACGCGACTGGATCGTCCACGGAACGGAGCCGCCCCCGAGCCTTTATCCGACGCTCGATTCCGGCAGGCTCGTGCCGTTGAGCCACATCCACTATCCGTACATCCCCGCCGTGAACTTCACGCTGGCCGGCATCGCCACGCAGAAGTTCTACCTCGACCGCGGGCCGCACTTCAACGTCGAGGACATCTCGGGCGTGATGCGCGAGCCGCCGGTGAAGCGCGGCGCCTACTCGGTGCGCATGCCCCAGGTGGACGCGGACGGCAACACCATCGCCGGGCTGCCCAATACCAACATGCTGGTGCCGCTCGCAACGTATCTGGGCTGGAACGTGAGAAAAGCGGGCTTCAGCGAAGGCGATTCCTGCGACCTCACCGGCGCGATCATTCCGTTCTTCCGCACGCTCGCCGAGCGCCAGGCGGCGAACGACCCGCGTCCCTCGCTGCAGGAGCGCTATCCGACGCACGCCGACTACGTCGCCAAGGTCACCGCGGCGGCGAACAGCCTCGTCAGCCGGCGCCTCCTGCTTCCGGAGGATGCGACCTTCCTGATCAGCCAGGCCAATGCGGCCGCGGTGCCGTGAAACGTCCGGTTGACTAGCCAACCCGCGGACAACATCGAAGCCAGAGGCAACTCTGGCTTCTTTTTTTGCCTGCGTTCAGGCCGCTTCAATAACTATCTGCGCTGACTCAGCAGGCGCAACACCCGCCGCGCCGCGTCGACATGCCCGCTTTGCAGGAAGCGCTCGTGGTTCCGGTCCACCTTCGAGAGCTCATAGCGATAGCTCACCATCAAGCCGTAGGACTGGCGCATGCCGCGGGCGGAGGTGTCGGCGAGCGAGAAGATGCGGTTCACCCGCGCGCCGTTGTGCAGGTGAAACTGCGCGACCGGGTCGAGTGGCTGCGCGCCCGATTTCTCCTGCAGCAGGTAGCGCGCGCACAGCTTCTCCATCGGCGCGCGCAGCGCCTCCGCGAGCCGGGCATCGCGCGGCCAGTCGGGACGCGCCAGGGCGTCCGCGAGCGCCGTCGCGGTATCGGGGTGTCCGACGGCATTGGCGAAATGCGCTGCATCCGCCGCCGGCAGCAGCGCTTTCCGGTCGGCGAGGGCCTGGTCCAGCCACTCGCGGAAGCCGGGCAGCGGCGAGAGCGTGGCGAACACCCGGAGCCGCGGCAGGTCGCGCTGCAGATCCTCGATCACGCGCTTCAGGAGCAGGTTGCCGAAGCTGATGCCGCGCAATCCCTTCTGCGTGTTCGAGATCGAATAGAAGACCGCCGTGTCCGCGGCGTGCGGGTCCTGCACCGGCGCGCCCTGGTCGAGCAGGATCTGGACGCTTTCCGGCAGGCCCTCCGACAGCGCGATCTCGACGAAGATCAGTGGCTCGTTCGGCAGCCGCGGGTGGAAGAAGGCATAGCAGCGGCGGTCGGTGTCGAGGCGGTTCCTGAGATCGTTCCAGGACTCGATCGGATGAACGGACTCGTAGGCGATGAGCTTCTCGAGCAGGAGCGCCGGCGAATACCAGGTGATGCGTTTCAGCTCCAGGAAGCCCGGATCGAACCAGCTCTCGAGCAGCCCGTCGAGCTCGACCTTGAGCACTTCGAGCGCGGGCTCCTGCGGCAGCAGCGCGAGGAGATCGGCGCGCAGCTCGACGAGGAACTTCACGCCCTCCGGCAGCAGGTTGAACTGCGCGAGGAACTTCGCGCGCGGCGCGTCGAGCGCGAGGCGCAGGCGCGCTTCCGCCCGGCTCAGCTCGACGTCGTCGGACGCGGCCTGCATTGCCCGGATCGCGTTCTCGAGCCCCTCGCGATCGGGCGCGAATTCGTGGGTAATCAGGTCGAGGATCGCCGCGCGCTGAGGCGTCTCGGCGGAGCGGTAGATGGCCGCGAACCGCTCGGCGCGGCTGCGCGCGGATAGCTCGCCGCCGCGCTCCCCGCGGCTCGCTTCGAGCAGGGCCTTCAGCTCTTCGATGAACCGCGAAGCGGTGCGTTCGGCCTCAGTCCCGCCGAGCGCGGGAAAGACCGCGGTGGCGATCCGGTTCCACCAGTGGCGCAGCCGTTCGAAGGCGGAGAGGGGGTTGGGGGTGCTGGCCACGTGGTTCATCGGCGTCTTTCCTTGGGTTCTCGTTTTGTTTCGATCATAGCCCGTCGTCGTGGCGATTCAAAGAACAATTGCGATGAGTTCATAACGGGCTGTCGTGGAAACCGGGCCGACCCTTGCCTGATGCACCGGCACCCCTGACAAATGCACAAGATTTGGAACGTTTTGGCAAGAATACGAAAGACAACCTCGGCTCAATGTGAGTAGCATCCGATGCGGTCAAGCCATTGAAGAATCTGCGGGAACGTTTCGGTGGCTCGGTACGGTCATCACGGAGCTAGTGTTGCGGCGTGTCGATCGACCCAATAATCCGTGTCCTGCGAATTGCGATCCAGGGGAGGATGCACATGAGAAAAGCACGATTTCTCTCCCTCGGAGGAATCACAAAGGCCACAAAAACGTAGAAGGCATTTTTCGCAGCGTCACTCCCCTGCATCTCTTCAAACCCCCAAGGAGGAATGTTATGAAGCCTATTATGAAGCCTAGTTTGCGGCAGACGGAGTGGCCGCGCATCCTGCTCTGCGCATTTTTCTCGGCCATGGCCGTGTTCGGCGGGCTGGCGCTCGTCGCGACGGCGAATCCGGCCTACGCGCACGACGACGATGACAACAACGGCGATCGCCACCACGGCGATAACC
>JBGPLD010000163.1:0-4416 GCA_041486325.1 Gammaproteobacteria bacterium | reverse complement strand
ATGACGGTGCACTCGCTCACCAAAAGCGCGATCTTCTTCACCGTCGGCCACGCCTCGCAAAAGACCGGCACGCAGAACATGGCGGACATCCGTGGGCTCATCGAGCAAAGCCCCGCGATCGGCTGGGGCCTGGTGCTCGCCACCCTCGCCATCCTCGGCATGCCGCCCTTCGGCGTGTTTACGAGCGAATTCATGGTGCTCACCACCGCGATGCACGAGCACCCCTGGGCAACGCCGTTCCTTTTGGTGGCGCTCGGCGTGGCGTTCGCCGCGATCTTCGGCAAGGTGCAGCCGATGGTATTTGGCGAAACCAACGCGCGCAGATTGCCGCATCCGCCGGCGCTCATTCCGGTGTTCGTGCACCTGGGGATCGTATTGCTTCTCGGCCTGTACATTCCGCCCTACCTCGTCGGCTGGTACCGGCAGGCTGCGGCGCTCATCGGCTGATATGACTGCCATGCGACACGCAGAACTGGCTATCGAAGTCCAGCCGCTCCCGGGCGCGATGCCCGCGTTCCGCGCTTCGATCCAGGCGGGCGAACTGCGCGCGCTGTGCGAACAGGCGCGTTCGCAGAAGGCGCGCCTCGCAGCGCTGTGGGGCAGCGACGAAACGGTCCGCGGCGGCGGCTATGCGCTGCACCTCGCGCTCGCGTTCCGCTCAGGCCTGCTCTGGCTCACCGCGCCGCTTTCTCGCGAAGATCCGCGCTATCCCGGCATCGCCGACATTTATGCGAACGCGAACCGCATGCAGCGCGCGGCCTTCGACCTCGTCGGCATCCAGGCGCAAGACAGTCCCGACAGCCGCAAATGGCTGCGGCACGGCGCCTGGCCGCAAGACGCGTTTCCTCTGCGCAAGGATTTCGACATCGCCACGCGCTTCCCTCAGGGCGAGGACCGCTACCCGTTCGTCAAAGTCGAAGGCGAGGGCGTGCACGAAATTCCGGTCGGCCCGGTGCACGCGGGCACGATCGAGCCGGGGCACTTCCGCTTCTCCATCGTCGGCGAGAAGATCCTGCGCCTGGAGGAGCGGCTCGGCTACAAGCACAAGGGCATCGAGAAGCGCTTCGAGACGATGACGCTGGAAGAAGGCGCGAAGCTCGCCGGGCGAGTCAGCGGCGACTCGACCGTCGCCTACGCCTGGGCCTATGCCATGGCGGTCGAAGGCGCAACAGGCACGGAACCGCCCCTGCGCTCGCTTGCGTTGCGCGGCATTCTGCTCGAGCTGGAGCGCATCGCCAACCATCTGGGCGATCTGGGCTACCTCGGCAACGACGTCGCGCTCTCGTTCGGCTTTTTCCAGTTCTGGCGGCTGAAGGAGATCCTGCTGCGGCTGAACGCACAACTGTTCGGCCACCGCTACCTGATGGACGTCATCGTCCCGGGCGGCGTCTCGCGGGACCTCTCCCGGCGCGAAACCGAACTGCTGCTCGACCGGCTCGAATCGATCCAGGGCGAGGCCGCGACGCTGAAGGCTATCTACGACGAGCACGCCGGCACCCAGGACCGGTTCATCATGACCGGGCAGGTGCTGCCCGAGCTGGCCGAGAAATTGGGGCTCACCGGGCTCGCCGGCCGCGCGAGCGGGATCCGTCACGATTTGCGCGTGGACTATCCGATTCCCCCTTACCAGCAGGTCGAGCCGCGCATGGCCGAGCACACGCGCGGCGACGTCGCCGCGCGCGTCTCGGTGCGCTTCGAAGAGCTGTTCGAGTCTGTGCGGCTGGTGCAGGCGCTCGCGACACGGCTCGCGCCGGGGGAATTCCGCGTCCCGGTCGCGGATTGCCGGGACGGCAGCTGCGGCCTGGGCTGGGTCGAGGGTTGGCGCGGCGACGTCCTGATCGCGCTGGATGCGGCGGGTGCGAATCGCATCCACCGGCTGCACCCGCACGATCCGTCCTGGCAAAACTGGCCGCTGCTCGAGCATGCGGTGATGGGCAACATTGTTCCGGATTTTCCGCTCATCAACAAGTCGTTCAACCTGTCCTACAGCGGACAAGATTTATGACTAACCGCCAAGGACGCAAAGGACGCCAAGGAAAAGCTTTTCTTCAAGATAGGGTTTGGGTTTCCTTTGCGTCCATGGCGTCCTTGGCGGTAAACAAACCATGTATCAACTCCTGAAGCAGATCGTTAAGACAGGCATCGTCACCGAGCCCTCGCCGCGCGCGGACGAATCGCTGCGGCAGATCGAGCAGCGGCTGGGCGAAGTCATTCTCACGCACTTCGGCCGCGCGCTCGCCATCCGCCACGTGGACGCAGGCTCGTGCAACGGCTGCGAGCTTGAGATCCACGCGATGAACGGCCCCCATTACAACCTGGAGCGGCTCGGCATCAAGTTCGTCGCCAGCCCCCGCCACGCCGACCTGCTGCTCGTCACCGGCCCTGTTTCGCGCCACATGGAGAGCGCGCTCTTGCGCACCTGGGAGGCCACGCCCGATCCGAAGCTGGTGGTCGCCATCGGCGACTGCGGCTGCACCGGCGGGATATTCGGCGAAAACTACGCGAGTTGCGGCCGCGTATCCAACGTGATCCCGGTGGACGTGGCCGTGCCCGGCTGCCCGCCCACGCCCACCGCCATCATGCAGGGAATACTCACCGCGATCGCCACGGGAAAGGGCAAGTAGCGCCATGGAACTTCCCCTGGCGTTCATCGGCTGGTTTTTCACGCTGGCGTCGGCCGCAGCGCTCGTCCTGGGCGCCGCGCTGATTGCGACGCTCACGCACGCGGGCGAACTGGAACGGCGCTACCTGAGCTACAGCATCTGGAACGATATCGTTCTGATCGGGATCTGGGTGCTGGGTGTCGCCGGCGGGATCGGCGTATTGCGGCTTGAGCCCTGGGGACGGTACCTGCTCGAATTGTTTTGCTGGGCCCTGATCGCGCTCGCCCTGCTTTCGGCCGCGTCGCGGCTCTACGCGATCAGGCAGCCAGGCGCTCCGCCGGTGAACTGGGTCGGCGCGATCGGCGGCGTCACGCTGATCCTGATTCCGATCGTCGCACTCTGCGCCGCTACTATCGCGACATTGCGCAGCCCCGAGGCGCTGAAAGCGTTTTCCTGAAGGGGCGGCCGGTCAGGGCTTCAAATAGGCGTAGCCTTCCTTCTGCTGCAGGTGCGTGATCTGCACGACACCCGAGGGCACGAACTCGACGCCGAGAATGAACTGGTCCTTCTTCAGATTTCGGTTGCGCAGCGTGATTTCGCAAACCTCGAACCTGACGCCCCTGGACATGAGATCCTGGACCCGGGCGTCAAAGGCGCCGAGCCGGTCCTTCGCGCCATCCATGAGAAAATCAACGCCGCCCGCGTGCGTCACCGCGACGATCTTCGCCTTGGGGTCGACTTCGAGATGGTTGGAGATGTTGCGCAAGCCCTTGGTTGCCTGCTCCGTTCCGCCGTCAAAATGGTAAACGACCTTTTCCTGCGCCAATGCAGGCGCCGCCGCGAGGCACAACACCAGGATGGCAATCAAGTTCCGGATGATTTTCACGGCATGCTCCTTTTCAAGGGTCCGTGCCATTCACTTTACGCGAACCGCACTTGATTGGAAAATCATCCGATGGCGAAACACCTCACGATTTCGGGCCGCGTGCAGGGTGTGGGATTCCGCTACTGCATGGCGGAGGAAGCCGAACGGCTCGGCGTCACCGGCTGGGTGAGAAACCGCCGCAACGGCACGGTCGAGGCGGTGGTCGATGGCGCGCCCGATGCCGTCGCCGCAATCATTGATTGGGCGCGCCGCGGGCCGCGCGCGGCGCAAGTGACCGAAGTTCAGATTTCCGAAGTTCCGGAAAGCCTCGAGCGTTTCGAGATGTGGCCGACAGAATAAGGGGCCGGTTGCCGCACCCCCTCGCGATCACCCCGCCTTGTGCAGCGTCCGCCGCGCATCCCCGGCACGGAGCCCGTCGAGGATCGCGAGTGCGCGCGCCATGGAAAATTCGCGGGTCTTCCGATGAAAGGCTTTCACGTTCTCCGGCATCATGTAGCCGTGGAGCACGCCCGGAAAAATGTGCAGCTCCAGATGCTTCATGCGCGCGGCCGCGCCGCGATAGGCAGCGAGCACCTCGGCGGGCGCCTGGTGGTCCTCGTCGCCCCAGATGATGCAGACCGGCCGCTCGTGCCCCTCGAGCTCCTTGATGAAATCCAGCATCTGCGAGCCGTGGCACGAGATGCCCGCATCGTAGCCCAGGCGCTTCGGCCCGAGTATCGCGTAGGGGCCGCCGTAGCAGAAGCCGATCACCGCTGCGCGCCCATTCGATTGCGGCAGCTTGCACAGCTCGGCGAGCGTATCGGCGAGGTCGGTCTCACCAGTTTTTATTTTCTCCAGGCGCGGCTGCGAGCGCTGCTTCGTGCGGTCGTCGTCGCGCGAGAGCGGCCCCGGGACCGTGCGCCAGAACAGGTCGGGCGCCGCCGCGAT
>JBGPLD010000162.1:0-4418 GCA_041486325.1 Gammaproteobacteria bacterium | reverse complement strand
TCGCGATCCTGCGCGAGCAGGGCGTGAACGGCCAGATCGAGATGGCGGCTGCATTCGATCGCGCCGGGTTCGAGGCGCACGACGTGCACATGAGCGACATCATCGCCGGACGCGCGACGCTTCGCGATTACCGGGGCTTTGCCGCCTGCGGCGGCTTTTCCTACGGCGACGTGCTGGGGGCTGGAGCAGGGTGGGCGAAGGCCATCCTGTTCAATGCCGGCGCGCGCGATGAGTTCAGCGCGTTTTTCTCGCGCCCGGAAACCTTCGCGCTGGGCGTGTGCAATGGCTGCCAGATGATGAGCCATCTGCGCGAGCTGATTCCCGGCGCGGAAAGCTGGCCGCGCTTCGTCAGGAACCGGTCCGAGCAATTCGAGGCGCGCCTGGTCATGGTGGAAATCGTGACTGGCCCGTCCCTGTTCTTCAGCGGCATGGCGGGGAGCCGCATGGCGATCGCCACCGCGCACGGCGAGGGGCGCGCGCAGTTCGACTCGCAGCCGGACAGCGCGAGCGCCGCCGTTTCAATGCGATTCGTGGACAATCGCGGCGCCCCGACCGAGATCTATCCGCTGAACCCGAACGGTTCGCCCCAGGGGGTCGCCGGCCTTACCACCCCGGACGGGCGCTTCAACATTCTCATGCCGCATCCGGAGCGCGTTTTCCGCACTGTGCAGCAGTCCTGGCACCCGGACGGCTGGGGCGAGGACAGCCCGTGGATGCGCATGTTCCGCAACGCGCGGAAGTGGATCGGGTGAAACGCAGCAATGTCAGACCGACTCGCGGGATGAGCGGCGCCTAGGTGGGCGTAGGGGCCCCACCGCTCCTTAGGTCCGCTCGATCCCGCGAAGGTAAAGCCGCGCCCGAAGGGCGTCGGCCTTTACCGGTATTTATTGGATTTTTGCCTTGGCGCGCAGGTCGAGAACCAGCTTCTGTACCTCGCGCTCCTGTATTGCCGAGAGCAACTGCGGCTTGACGTCCGCGAACGCCGGAAACTGCAGCGGACGCACGTCGTCGACCTGAATCACGTGCCAGCCGAATTGCGATTGCACCGGCGATTCGGTGTATTTCCCTTTCTCGAGCTTCACCATCGCATCGGAGAAAGGCTTGACGAACGTGGCGGGAGGGTTCCATTCGAGATCGCCGCCGCGATCCTTCGAGCCCGGGTCTTTTGACTGCTTGGCGAGGTCCTCGAACTTCGCGCCTTTCTTCAGCTGGGCGATGATGTCTTTCGCCTCCGCCTCCTTGTCGACCAGGATGTGCCTCACTTTGTATTCCCTGTCGCCGCGCGAAGCCTTGACCTTGTTGTACTCCGCAAGCATCTCGTCGTCTTTGACCGGATGCGATTTGAAATGATCCTGCATGTAGGCCTGAATCAGCACCTGCTGGCGCGCGAAGGCGAGCTGGGTCTGAACGTCGGCATTCTTCGCAATGCCCTTGCGTTCGGCTTCCTGAGCTACCACTTCCTGCGTGATCAGACTTTCGCGAATCGCGTTGCGCGACACCTCATTGTTGGGCGCGCCCTGGGCGACCCGCTGCTTGATTACAAAGTCGAAACGGGACTTGGGAATCGCCTTGCCGTTGACGCTGACCGGCTTGTAGATGTCGGGGGCCGGGTCCTTCGCCGCCTGCGCCGATGCGGGCGCGGAGAAGCCGAGACCGATGACAAGCGCGGCGAGCAGACGTGCAAAGACGGTGAACATGCGGGTTCCTTCGAGTGAAAAAAAGATCATAACTCATCCGGGGTCCGAGCGTTGATGGCAAGCGCGTGAATCTCGCGCCGCATCAGCGGGCCCAGCAGCGAGTAGACCATCCGGTGCCGCGCGAGCGTGTCCTTGCCCGCGAAGCGCGGCGAGACGATCGTGAGCCGGAAATGTCCGCCGCCTGATTTTGCTCCCTCGTGACCGGCGTGCGCTCCGGACTCGTCGAGCAATTCGATGGATTGGGGCTCGAGCGCGGTGAGGCGATCGCGTATCGCGTCGGTAAGATCCGTCATTCTCTTCGGTCGGGCCGGATGAGGGAGGGGCCTTGCTTCACCGCGACTCTTTTTCCTGAACGTGCCGCGCGAGAAACAGCGCCTGCGTCACCACGAATGCAAGCATCAGTCCCATGCCCCCGAAAAGCTTGAAGTTGACCCACGCGTCAGTGGAGAAGTTGTAGGCCACGTAGAGATTGACCGCGCCCATGAAGGCGAAGAAGCCCACCCAGCTCCAGTTCAGCCGAGTCCACGCGGAATCGGGCATCTGCACCTGTTCGGCGAGCATCGCGCGAATCAGGTTTTTGCGCAGCAGCAGCTTGGCCCCCGCGATCACGGTGCCGAACAGCCAGTAGAGCACGGTGGGCTTCCATTTAATGAAGGTCTCGTCGTGAAGCGCAAGCGTCGCCCCGCCGAACACCACAATGATGGCGAGGCTCGCCCACATCATGGTCTCGACCTTTCGCCCCTTCAGCTTGAGCCAGCCGATCTGAAGAAAGCTTGCGGCGATGGCGACCGCCGTCGCCGAGTAAATGCCGTAATATTTGAATGCGACAAAAAACAGGATGATCGGAAACAGGTCAAAGAGGAATTTCATGCGGCGGAATTATAGCAGCGCGGTCCCGGGGCGACCGCTGCATTCCGCGCCTGTCCCAGCTGGCCCGTCCTGTTCGCAGCGACGCCTGGCGTCCGGGGCGCATACTATATAATCACGCCAAAATCATATCGGGTGCAATTCGCCCGGGTCTGCAACAGGAGACAGAATGGCCGATCCCCATATTGCGCAGAAGACGCCTTACGCGGTGGAGCTCGCCCCGGGGGATTACTGGTGGTGCCGCTGCGGAGGATCCAAGAGCCAGCCGTTTTGCGACGGCACGCACAAGGGCACCGAGTTCATGCCGGTGAAATTTACGGTGACGAAGGCCGAGAAACTCTGGCTGTGCGGCTGCAAGCACACCGGCAACCAGCCTTTCTGCGACGGGACACATAAGACCGTTTAAAGCGGGACGCGAAGCGAAGGCTTCGCGCCCGTTTAAATCCGCGAGATCGAGCGAACGCCCGGGGAGGGAGTGAGGTCTCTGCGCCCCGCCTGGGCGCCCCTCATCTCGCGGCGAGTCCTCCGCCTATTTTTTCACAGCGGTCCAGCGGCCTTCCTGGCCGCCGTCGGTGCGGAACGATCCTTCCATGCCATTGCCGATGGCGCGTCCGGTGAAGTCACGGCGCATGCCGTTGTTGTCCACGTAGGCAAAGCTGATGTTGAAGCCGCTCAGACGCGGTGCGCGCAGGCCCGCCTGAACGGAACCGAGCTGCACCCTGCCCTCGATCTTCTGGAAGCGCTGATCGAGCGAAAGCTCGACCTTGCCGGAATTGCCGTCGCTGTACAGTTCCATCGCCCAGCGGCCCGCCACGTTGGCGGGGACGATCCACAAGTGGGCGCGCCGGCCGTCCACGTCCGAAACCTCGTCGGGTTCCCAGTCTTCCATGTTGAACGCGTGCGTCACCACGCGCGTGCCGGGCTTCAGCGCAAGGATCTGCGGCCGCAGCTTCATGTTGAGCGAGGGCAGGAGGTACATGGTGAGAACCGTGGCCTGGGTGAAATCGGTGACGAAGATGTCCCCGTGAAGTATCTGCGCCCGGCCGAGGACTCCGGCCGCTTCCGCGTTGCGCTGCGCATGCCGGACCATGTCCGGGTTGTATTCGATGCCGAGCGATCGTGCGCCGAATTTCTTCGCTGCGGCGATCGCGATCTTGCCGTCCCCGGCGCCGAGGTCGATCACGTAGTCCTCCGGCCTGGTCTGCGCCATGTTCAGCATGCGCTCGACGACCTCCTCCGGGGTCGGCACCCAGACGACGTCCTTGCCCTGCTGCCCGACCTGCGGCTGATAATCCTTTTGCTGCGCGTGCGCGGCAGGTAAAGCGATCAATGCGGCGGCGGCGAGCGCAACAGCAGCGCCCTTCTGAAAAATTGCGTGCGACATGTTGTCCTTTCGGGATAAGTTGAACGGAAAGCCGGGGGAAACTTCCGCGCTCGCCGGCCAGCAGCCGGCGGGCCGCGATTATTCCGCGGTTACAGAACCTCTGCCGCGTGGTCGGCGAGCCGCGAGCGCTCGCCGCGCTGCAGGGTGACGTGGCCGGAATGCGACCAGCCCTTCATGCGGTCGACCACGTAGGTCACTCCGGAACTGCCCTCGGTGAGGTACGGGGTGTCGATCTGGGCGATATTGCCCAGGCACACCACCTTGGTGCCGGGGCCGGCGCGGGTGATCAGCGTCTTCATCTGCTTGGGCGTCAGGTTCTGCGCCTCGTCGATGATGAGGTACTTGTTGATGAAGGTGCGGCCGCGCATGAAATTGAGCGACTTGATCTTGATTCTCGAGCGGATCAGGTCGCGCGTCGCCGCGCGGCCCCATTCGCCCGCCTCGTCGTCGGTCTTGTTCAGCACGTCGAG
>JBGPLD010000161.1:0-4466 GCA_041486325.1 Gammaproteobacteria bacterium | reverse complement strand
GGTCGGCTCGTCGAGCAGCAGCAGGTCGGAAGGGCACATCAGCGCCTGCGCGAGATTGAGCCGCATGCGCCAGCCGCCCGAGAAACTCGCGACCGGCTCGCCCATCTGCGCGTGCGAAAAACCCAGGCCGTGCAACAATTGCTCCGCGCGTGAGCGCACCGTGTAGGCGTCGGCATCGCCCATCGCGGCGTGAAGCTCTCCGATTGCGTGGCCATCGTCTGCAACCTCGGCGACGGAGAGCTTGGCTTCGAGACGGCGCAATGTAGTATCGCCGTCGATCGCGTATTCCAACGCGGCGCGCTCGAGGGCCGGAGTCTCCTGCGCGACGTAGGCGACGCGCCAGCGCGCCGGATAATCGACCTCGCCCTTGTCCGCGTGCAGCTCGCCGCGCAGCAATGCAAACAGGCTCGTCTTTCCCGAGCCGTTCGCGCCGATCAGGCCGATCTTGTCGCCGGGATTGAGCGCGACGTCGGCGCCTTCGAGAAGGACCTTGGCGCCGCGGGCGAGCGTAACTTGGGAGAAACGAATCATGGAATTTCAAATCGCAAGGCGCGCATTGTACGCGCAACGACGGGGCTGACGCGGAAAGGCGGCACGCGCGCGGGGGATTCGGGATAATGGCGTCAAGGGCGTGAAACAATGCGCGCCGCCGACAAATGAGGAAATCATGATTGCAGCGTTTATCGCACCGGGCGCGCGCGCTGGGCTGATAGTGTCGTCAGTCGTCTTGTTTCAATCTTCAGCCATTGCGCAAGGCGCACCGGCAGATCCGCAAGCCGAGTTGAAGACGGCGGTTGAGGCTGCCAACAAGGCAAGGGTGCCCGGACCCGCCGACATCAAGCTCGCCGATCAGGGGGCGCTCAAGCTTCCCAGCGGCCTTATGTATGTTCCGACGCAGGAGGCGGGGCGCCTGATTCAGGCAATGGGTAACCGCATTGGAGAAGGGCTGCTCGGCATGGTGTTTGCCCCGGACGCGGAGTGGTTTGTCGTCTTGCGCCTCATCAAATCGGGCTACGTCAAGGACGACGACGCAAAGGAATGGAAGTCGGACGAGCTGCTCGCCGGTCTCAAGGAAGGCACGGAGGAATCAAACAAGGACCGCCGTGCGCGCGGCATTCCGGAGATCGAAGTCGTCGGCTGGGTTGAAGCGCCCGCCTACGACGCGGCGACGCACCGGCTGGTGTGGTCACTTTCGTCGAAGATAAAAGGGGAGCCTGACTCAAGCGAGCGCGGCGTCAATTACAACACCTATGCGCTGGGCCGCGACGGCTACATAAGCATGAATCTTGTCACCGGAATGAGAACGGTGCAGTCGGAGAAGCCGATCGCCCACCGGCTGCTTGCCGCTCTCGAGTACGGCGAAGGCAAGCGCTACGCGGATTTCAATTCGTCCACCGACCGCATCGCCGAATATGGGCTGGCCGCGCTGATCGGCGGCGTCGCGGCGAAGAAGCTCGGCCTGTTCGCGCTGATCGCGGCCTTCGCGGTCAAGTTCGCCAAAGTCATCGGCATTGCACTATTGGCGTTCGGATATGGCGCGGTGAAGTTCTTCAGGCGCAAGAAGGATGCAGGCCCTCCGCCGCCGCGGGCGTGAAGTGACTGTTTCGCGCGCATGAAGGCGCTGTTAGCGCTCCTTGCCGCCGGCAAGTTCGGCAAGGTGCTCCTGACCGGGGGCACGATGCTGATCTCGGTGTTCGCGTATGCGTTGCTGTACGGCTTGTGGTACGCGGTCGGCTTCGTGCTTCTCATCTTCGTCCACGAGATGGGACACTTCCTCGCCGCGCGCCAGCGCGGGCTAGCCGTCGGCGCGCCGACCTTCATCCCGTTCGTCGGCGCCTGGATAGAACTGAAGGAGCTGCCGCACGACGTCGAGACCGAGGCCTGGGTCGGGCTTGCCGGCCCGCTTCTTGGCAGCGCCGGCGCGCTTGCCTGCTACTACGCGTACCGCGCGACCGGCGAGCCCTTGCTGCTCGCGCTCGCCTATGCCGGGCTCTTCCTCAATCTGTTCAACTTGATTCCCGTGTCGCCGTTCGACGGGGGCCGCATCACCGCAATCATCTCGCCGCGCGTATGGCTGCTCGGCGTGCCGATCATGGCGGGGCTGTTTTTCTGGCGGCCCAGCCCGCTCCTCGTCCTGATGGCCGTGATCGCCGCCCCGCAGGTGTGGAAGGCGTTCAAGTTCGACCCGAATGCTCCGGAGAACGCGGCGTACTATTCGGTCCCGCCTGCAAAGCGGCTCGAGTACGCGGCGTACTACCTCTTGCTGGCGGGATTCCTCGCAGTGATGTGCTACGACGCGCACGAGATGCTCGAGCATTTGCATGCGCGAGGAGCTCGGTGAGTATTTCGCGGGATTACCTAATCGGGTCCTTTCGTCGCAGCAGCGCGCTTCGCAGCGCACTCGCATCCAGGTCCGCCATGGGCCGGCTCGCCTTGCGCGCGCAATCCACGAAGACCTTGGCGACGGGTGAAAGGCTGCGGCCCTTCAATGTCGCGAAACCGGTCGCCGCGCCGCCCGGAAGGTCAATGGGCAGAACGTGCGCTGCAGCCGGCGCATTGCCGAAATACAGCAATGAACCCGGCAGCGTCGTCACGAAGCGGTCGGTCAGCACGAGTTCGTAGCGCAACTGAAGCGACATGGCCGTGAGTATGGGCTCGGGCATGGCAATGCCGAGTCCATCGAAAGCTGCGAGAACCCGCGCATGGACCGATGTCCCAGTGTGCGCGATGATCCAGCGTTCGCCGGCAAGTTCCTTTAACGTGACCTTGCGCCGGCGCGAAAGCGGATGGCCGGCGCCCACGACCACGAACAGTCGCTCGTCGAACAGCCGCTCGAATGCAATATCGCCACCCACGCCTGCAGGCGGCATCCGGCTCAGGGCGACGTCGATGGCGCGCGTCCTCAGCAAGGACCCCAACTCCTCGAGCTCGCCCTCCATGACGGTGCTCCTGATTCCCGGCCGCTCGCGATTGATCGCGTCGAGAATATGCGGCAACAGCCCGCCCGTCAGGCCGGGCGGCCCCCCGACGCGCAGCTCGCCGCTCAGGGGATCGGCGAGGAAATGGATCCCTTCGGTCACTTGGCGCAGCTCATCGAACATGTTGACCGCGCGCTGAATCGCGATGCGTCCCTGCGCCGTAGGTTCGGCGCCGCGATTCGTGCGGTCGAACAGGCTCACGCCCAGCACGTCTTCAAGATCGGCGATTGCTTTCGATACGGCCGGCTGCGACATCGCAAGCTTTTCCGCCGCCTTCGCAAGACTGCCTTGCTGCGACACCGCGATCAGGATGCGCAGCTCGCGCAGCTTTACGCGCCGCGCGACCCTGACTTCGCTTTCCATGCCGACCTCCCTGCTCTAACTGTTCGGTTATGAGGGGCTCACAAAATAGAATATTGAGATTATAGCGGCGGTGCTATCGTGGCAAGCACCGCCGCTGAAATCCTCCGGAACTATTTTTCAGGAGAAGTAGATGGCCCGTGTACCCGATCTGGCTCCGGAGCGGCTCACCCCGCAGCAGAAGCGCATCCACGACGAGATCGCCGGCACCCGCGAAGGAACGGTGCGGGGGCCTTTCGCCATCTGGCTGCGCCTGCCCGAGATCGCGGACCGGGCCAACCAGTTCGGCAACGCGCTACGCCTGCAGGGCAAGCTGGAGAAGCGGCTGTTCGAGCTGATGGTGCTGGTCGTGGCGCGCCACTGGTCGGCGCAGTACGAATGGTTCGCGCACGAGCAGGCGGCGCTCAAGGCCGGACTTTCCCCGGAGGTGCTTGAGTCCATTCGCGCGAGGCGGCGCCCGGCGTTTGTGAATGCGGACGACGCGCTGGTGTACGACATTGTTTCCGAGCTGAGCGAAACGCGCGCGCTGGGCCAGCCGTGCTACATCCGCGGTGTGGCGGGGCTCGGCGTCGACCTGATGATCGAGCTGGTGACTGCGGCCGGGTTCTACACCATGGTCGCGATGATGCTGAACGCGTTCGATGCGCCGGTGCCGGGCGGCAAGCGCCCGCTGCCGTGAACGGCGTGCAACACACAAAGAAGGACAGAAGCATGACTGACAATAATCGCAGGGCCCCGCTCGTTCGGCGCATCGTGACCGGGCACGATGGCGCCGGCAAGGCGGTGGTATGGAAAGACGCACCCGCCACAAACCACAAGTTTCCGGACGAGAAGGTGTCCTCCACCCTGATGTGGGTGACTGGAGAAACACCGGCCGATTTCACCATCGCGGACGATGCCGGCGACCGCATCGTCGGAACGCCGCCGCCCGCGGGGGGGACCCGCTTTACCGTTCTGGAAATCAAGCCCGGCAACACGCTGCACGGCCTGCACCGGACCGACACGATCGACTATGTGATCTGCATCGCCGGGCAGATCGACATGAAATTGGACGACTCGACTGTCGCCATGCAAGCGGGCGATATCTTGATCCAGCGCGGGACGAATCACGGCTGGGTCAATCGAGGC
>JBGPLD010000160.1:0-4472 GCA_041486325.1 Gammaproteobacteria bacterium | reverse complement strand
GATGTGTACTGCAGATCGACCTTGATGCCGCGCTTCTCGAACACGCCGTTGGCAATGCCCACGAAAACCGGAAAGTAGCTCGCGGTGGGAAAAGTATTGACTCGCAGAGTCGTGAATTCCTGGGCTGCGGCCGGGGCCGCGAAGCCGAACATCAGCGTCCATGCAGTCAGCAGCTTTGCACAACTTGCGGACATTCGCATCATGGTTCTCCTCATTGGGATTGACTGCCCCCACGTTGCCGATAATCGAAGTCGTCGGAGTGCAGTCTACGGGGATTCGGCCGGCCGCCGCAAGGCGATACGCACGCTGCCGGCCGCGGGCCCGAATGCGGCGAATCGGGCGGCCCGATCGCGGGGCCGGTCCCCTGGAAAAAGTGGTTGAACCGCATAAAATCAACCATACTGCAAAAGTGCTCGGGGAATTCCCGGGAGGCAGGCGGCCCCGCCGGACCGCGAATGCGTCCCTCCCCTGACCGAACCGAGCCCGGCAATGGCACAACCTCTTCAACTCGAGCACGAAACCCGCCGCGGGAACGAGCCGCTCCCCGCGAGGGAAAAAAACGTCCTGGAGATGATCGCGACGGGGCGGCCGCTGCAAGAAATCCTGGATACCCTCGCCCGGTCTGTCGAAGCGCAGGCCGAAGGACGGATCTGCTCGGTCCTGCTGGCCGACTTGGACGGGAAGCATCTGCGGTACGGCGCGGCGCCCAGCCTTCCCGGACACTGGCGCCAGTTCGCCGACAACATCGAGATCGGACCACGCGGGGGCTCCTGCGGCGCCGCAGCCTTCGGGGGCGAACCGGTCATCGCGTCCGACATTGCCACCGATCCAATCTGGGCGGACGCCTCGGCCGGCTTCAGGGACCAGGCGCTGAAATTCGGCCTGCGGGCCTGCTGGTCTTTCCCGATCACGTCGCGCGAAGAAAAACTGCTGGGCACATTCGCCATGTTCCACCGTGAGCCGCGCTCGCCGTCCGCGGCGGAATTGAATCAGCTCGAGCGGGCTGCGCAACTGGCGGGGATGGCGCTCGAGCGCCAGCGGGCTGAAGAAGCATTACGCAAGAGCGAAGAGCGCTTCCGCCACCTGACCAAAATGTCCGCGGACTGGTACTGGGAGCAGGACGAGGATTTCCGCTTCACCATGGTCTCGGAGAATCTCAACCGCACGATGAAGCGCTCGGCGGGGGCCGTTATTGGAAAGACGCGCTGGGAAGTGCCCGCCACCAATATGACCGAGGCGGACTGGGCGGCGCACCGCGCGACGCTGGAGGCCCACCAACCCTTCCGCGACCTGATTTTGCGGCGAATCGACGCCGGCGGCGAGGTCCATTTCGCCAGGATCAGCGGCGAGCCGATCGTCGACGCGGACGGCACGTTCCAGGGCTACCGCGGAATCGGCCACGAATTCACCGAGCACCGGCACGACGAAGAGGAACTGCGGCGCTTCCGGGCGTCCATGGACCTGTCGGGCGACATGATCTTTCTCGTAGACCGCGCCGCGATGCGCTTTGTCGACGTGAATGAGACCGCATGCAGATTGCTCGGCTATTCGCGCGAGGAGCTTCTGGGCATGGGCCCGCAGGACATTCTCCGGGAAAGCCGCAAGCAGCTCGAGGAAGCCTATGACGCAATGAACACGACCGGTTCGACCCACAGCGGCATGAGGAGCCAATACCGCTGCAAGGACGGCTCGGTGCTGCCTTTCGAATCGACGCGGCGCGTGCTGCAATCGGGCGACCAGCAGATCATCGTCGCGATCTCCCGGGACACCCGCGAACGGGTCGCCGCGGAGGACGCCTTGCGCAAAAGCAATGAGCGCTACGAGATCGTCGCCCGTGCAACCAACGACGTCATCCGCGACTGGGACCTCGTCACCGACGAGCACTTCTGGAACAAGAACCTCGCCAGCGTGTTTGGTTACCGGCGCGAGGACATCGATCGGACTGCGGAGTTCTGGTACGAGGGCATCCATCCCGAAGACCGGGTCAGGGTGGTGAGCAATCTGCACCAGCTGATCGACTCCCGCGGGGAAAGCTGGAGCCTCGAGTACCGCTTCCGGCGGCAGGACGGCAGCTTCGCCCAGGTGCTGGACCGCGGCCAGGTGATCCGCGACGGCTCGGGAAAGGCGGTGCGGGTGATCGGCGCGATGGCGGACATCACCCCCCGCAAGCAGGCGGAGGAAACGGTGCGCATGCAGGCCCTGCAGCAGCGCCTGATCGCGGAATTCGGCCAGGCCGCATTGGCGAACACCGATTTCGCAGACCTCCTGAACCGGGCCGTGGAACTCACCGCGGCAACGCTTCTGGTTGATTACTGCCACGTTCTTGAGCTTGACCCCGATGGGCGGCAGCTGACGTACCGTGCTTCGGTCGGCTGGCCCCACGAGTGGGTCGGGCGCTACGTGATTACGCTCGAGCCCGGCGGCCGAATGGAGCACGTCCTGTCGCGCCGCGAGCCGCTGATCGTGGAGGACTACAGCGCACCGGGCTTTGCTCCTTCGCGGCTGGTGAAATACGGGATCCGCAGCGGTATGGGGGTACACATTCCCGGGGCCGGCGGAGCCCGGAAATCCTACGGCATTCTCGGCGTGCACACGCTGCAAACGCGGCGCTTCACCGAAGACGAAATGAGTTTCCTGCGCAGCGTGGCGAACATCCTGGCGGTCGCCATCGAGCGCAAGGGCTCCGAGGAGCGTCTGTCCTACCTCGCGCAGTTCGATTCGCTGACCGCCCTGCCGAACCGCAACCTGTTCCAGGACCGGCTGGTGCAGACGATCGCACGGGCGAAGCGTAGCGGCCGCCCGATGGCGGTGCTGTTCGTCGACCTCGATCGCTTCAAGCTGGTGAACGACACCCTGGGCCACGGCGCCGGCGACACGCTTCTCAAGGAAGCCGCGGCGCGCTTGTCGATGTGCGTGCGCAGCGAAGACACGGCGGGGCGTTTCGCCGGCGACGAGTTCGGCGCGATCCTCTCCGATCTCGTCAAGCCCGGCGATGCGGGACTGGTGGCGCAGAAGATTCTCGACACCCTGGCCCAGCCCTTCCACCTCGAAGGGCAGGAGACGTTCATCTCCGCGAGCATCGGCATTACGCTCTACCCGGCCGACGGTGCGAGCCCCGAGGCGCTCGTCATGAACGCCGACGCGGCGATGTACCGCGCCAAGGAGCAGGGCCGCAACAGCTACCAGTATTTCACGCGCGAGATGAACGAGCGCACGCTGATGCGGGTGCAGATGGAAGGGGCCCTGAGGCGCGCCCTGGAACGCAAGGAGTTTCTGCTTCACTACCAGCCCAAGGTGGACCTCGCGAGCGGGGCGATCTCCGGATTCGAAGCGCTGCTGCGCTGGAAGCATCCGCAAAAGGGGCTGATTTCTCCATCAGAGTTCATCCCGGTTCTGGAAGACATGGGGCTGATCGTGCAGGTGGGCGAATGGGTGCTGTTGGAAACATGCCGCCAGATCAAGGCCTGGCAAAGCGCGCGACGAAAGGTTCCCCCGGTCGCGGTCAACGTGTCGGCGCGCCAGTTCCAGCAGAAAGACCTGGGAGCAAAGGTACGCCGCGTCCTGCGCAAGACCGGCGTCAATCCATCGCTGATTCAGTTCGAGCTCACCGAATCGCTGCTGATGAAGGATCCGGAGAGCGCCGCGCGCACCTTGCGCGGGCTGAAGGCGTCGGGGATCAAAATCGCGGTGGATGACTTCGGCACCGGCTATTCGAGCCTTTCCTATCTGAAACGCTTTCCGCTGGATGCGCTCAAGATCGACCGGACATTCATCCGAGATGTCACGACCGACCCGGACGATGCCACGATCACGCTCGCCATCATCGGTCTCGCGCACAGCCTGAAGATCAAGGTGATCGCCGAGGGGGTGGAAACCAGGGCCCAGCTCAAGCTGCTTACCGCAAACGGCTGCGACGAGGCGCAGGGCTACTATTTCTCCAGGCCCACCACTGCGGACCAGTGCGCGCGCATGCTGAAAACGGGCCGCCTCGCCGGCCCGGGGCGCCGCGCCGCGCAAGACTGATTTCGACAGTGCTTCGCACCCTGCTCCCGGTGCTCGCGCCAGCCGCGATCCTGCTGGCTGCCGCTCTGGCAGTTGCCGCCGGCCCCGCACCGCTGCCGTCTCTTTCCAACCTCACGAGGCTCGGGCCCTACGTCGTGCTGCTGGCGGGCGCGGCGATCAGCTTGTGGTTCAACCGCAGCCGCGCGTTCATTGCGCTCGCATCGCTGTTCGCCGCCTACGCCGGATACAGCCTCGTGGTCGACCTGGTCGGCGCCGAGACCTTCGCAGCGCGCGCGGTGTATACGGCGCTTGCCATCCTCGTGCCCGCGAACGTCCTGCTTGCGCTGGTCTTGCCGGAGCAGGGCATGTCGCACTACCGCAACTACCGCTGGATCCTGATCGCCGCCGCCGAGTTTCTGGCCGTCGCGTGGATCGCAAGCGCCGGCCGCAGCAGCCTCTCGGGCACGGTG
>JBGPLD010000159.1:0-4473 GCA_041486325.1 Gammaproteobacteria bacterium | reverse complement strand
ATCTGACTGACGCAGCCGCGCTGCGTCAATTTTGCCACGACTCCATCAACGGGTCCGGATTAACCATACTCGGCGACCTGTTCCACGAGTTCGACGGTGGCGGAGTCACGGGCACGGTGGTGCTGGCGGAATCGCATCTCGCCATACACACCTGGCCCGAACTCGAGAGCGTCACCCTCGACGTCTACGTCTGCAATTACACTCAGGACAACACCGCGAAGGCGCGCAAGGTCGTAAAAGACCTGATAGACCTGTATTTGCCCGAGGAGCATGTCTGCCACGACGTGCCGCGCGACAAGCGCCTGATGTACGAATCGCTGAACGAAGACTACGGGTTTTTCGTGCGCTCCTCCAGGCTGATCGAAACCTCAAAGACGCGCTTTCAGGACCTGGAGGTCCACGAAACCCCGCAGTTCGGCAAGCTCTTCCGGCTGGACGGCTGCTTCATGACGTCCGAGCGCGAGGAATTTGTCTATCACGAGACGCTCATGCATACGGTGCTTGCCGCTCACCCTTCGCCCAAGCGCGTGCTCGTGATTGGCGGGGGCGACGGCGGTGCTGCCGAAGAGGCGCTCAAGCACCCGTCGGTCGAGCAGGTCGTGATGGTCGAACTCGATGAAAAAGTGGTCGAGATCGCCAAGCAGCACTTCGCCACGATTCATCGCGGCGTGTTTGACAACCCCAGGCTGATGCTGCTGATCGAGGACGGACTGAAATTCGTGGCCGAGACCAAAGAGAAGTTCGACCACATCGCGCTCGACCTGCCGGATCCGATCGGTCCTGCGACGGCCCTTTACGACGAGGCTTTCTTCCGCGACTGCAAGCGCGCGCTCGCATTGGGAGGCGTGCTCACGCTTCACATGGGTTCGCCCTGGTCGCGTCCAGACCGCGTGAAAATGCTCTACGGGCGTTTGGCCAAGCTCTTCAAGATTGCCCGCCCATATACGATGTTCATTCCGTTGTACGGCTGCTTGTGGTCGATGTGTGCGTGTTCCGACTCGACCGATGTTGCAGCAATAAGCCCTTCGGATATTGACGCGCGTATCGCCGCCCGCGGGTTGACCCACCTGCAGTATTACAACGGGGCCACGCATCAGGGATTGTTCGCGTTGCCGAACTTCGTGCGCGAGCTCACCGTGGACGCGGTGCCCAAGCCCCGGCTTGTGGCCTCGAAAAAGCGCGCGGCCGGGGGAGCCAAGTAGCATCAATCTTGACGCGGGATTGCCCGGTTTCGGCGCCTAGCCGACACCATTCGGCACGAGCCAACCGTGAACAACTCCTCCACACCTCTCAGGCCGGGCGGCGTTCAGGCAGTGGGGGCGACCGGAGCGGTTGCCTCTCTTGACCTGGGTTGCATTCCGAGAAAGCAAAAATCCGGTTCCGGCATTCGGCCGCTGACGATGTCAGCAAGCGCCCGCCCCGAGCCGCAGGCCAGGGTCCAGCCGAGCGTCCCGTGCCCGGTGTTTAGGTACAAGTCGGGATAGCGCGTGCGCCCTATGAGCGGGAGATTATCGGGCGTGGCCGGCCGGAGCCCGGTCCAGAACTGCGCTTCCTCCGGCCGTCCGGCGCGCGGAAAGAGTTCAAAGGTGCGCTTGACCAGCGCCTTGCAGCGGAAATCGTTGATTTCGGTGTTGTAACCATCCAGTTCCGCGGTGCCGGCGACCCGCAGGCGCTGACCCAGCCGCGTAAGCACGATCTTGCGCGCATGGTCTGTGAGGCTGATATGTGGCGCCTCGTCCTCCGCCCCGAGAGGTAACGTGATTGAGTATCCCTTGACCGGATACACGGGCACTCGCACGTCGATCGGACGCAGCAGGAGCGGACTGTAGCTCGCGAGCGCCACTACGTATGCGTCGCCACGAAGCGATTCTTCGATGCCGCTTTCGTCATCGATCACGATGCGCTCGATCCGGCCGCGCGCGGTCTCGATCCGCTTGACGCTCACGTTAAAGCGAAATTTGACCCCTCTTGCCGCGCACAGATCGGATAGATTCTTGGTGAAGAGCCGCGCGTCGCCGGACTCGTCGGACGACGCATAGACGCCGCCAGCGAATCGCGGTTTCGCGTGAGCTAGCGCGGGCTCGATCGCGACACACTCGTCCGGCGTTCTGAGTCCGGCGTCAAATCCGCGAGCCCTCAGGAACTCGGCGTGCGCACGCGCGCGTTTGAATTCGTGCCGCTCCTCATACAGGTGCAGGATTCCTCGTGCCTGGGACTCATACTGAATGCCGGTGCCGCGGCGCAGTTTATCCAACTGCTCTCGGCTGTAAAGGGCCAGCGCAAACGCGGCTTCCATGTTGCGTCGGCTGCGACCGGGAAGGCATTCGAACAAGAAGCGCAGGCCCCAAAACCACTGGTCAATGTCGGCGTGCGGCCGAAACAGCAAGGGCGCATCCTCGCGCCCGAGCCATTTTAGAATCTTGAGCAGCGCAGTTGGATTGGCCCAGGGTTCGGTGTGGCTAACCGAGATCTGGCCGCCGTTGGCAAAGCTCGCTTCCAGCCCGGGCTCGGCCTGCCGGTCCACCACCAGCACGTCGTAGCCGGCCTGCGAGAGATACCACGCGCTCGAGGTGCCGATGACCCCGGCCCCCAATACGATTACCTGCATACTTGCCTCCGACGAAAAAGCAAGTGGGGGCAAAGCCCCCGCTTTTCTTCCGTCTTCCTGCCTGAGAGATGCGGCCCGGGATGCATTTGAGGAGCTGCGTGAACAAAATCAATCTACTCCTTCGACCCATGCAGAGCAAGCGAGTTTCCCGGCTCCCTGATGCAAACATCACGCTTGCGCGCGTGGTCGAATTTTCGGGTTCCGTGAAAAATGCCGTTCCGGCCTCTTCGCGTAACTGGGGCGACAGCGGCCAGGACCCCAGGGCTCCTGCGCCCGGAAACAAAAAACCCGGCGGTTGCCGGGCTCTTGCACGGCTTCGAATTGCCTATTCTACTTTCCCGAATAGGCCAGCACTCTTTGCCGCTGTTCGCCCAAGCCCTTGATGCCGAGCGTGACGACATCGCCGGGCTTCAGCCAGGCCTGCGTGGGCTTCATGCCCAGCGCGACGCCCGCCGGCGTACCGGTTGTAATGATGTCGCCGGGCAACAACGTCATGTAATTGCTGACGTAGGAAACGAGCTTTGCGCAGGAGAAAATCATGTTCTTCGTATTTGAGGACTGCCTGCGCTCGCCGTTGACGTCCAGCCAGATGTCGAGTGTCTGCGGATTGGTAATTTCGTCCGTCGTGACCAGCCAGGGTCCGATCGGCCCGAAAGTGTCGCAGCCCTTGCCCTTGTCCCATTGAGAGGACTGCAACTGGAAGGCGCGTTCAGAAACGTCATTCACTATGGTGTAGCCGGCGAAGTAATCGAGCGCGTTCTCTTCGGAAACGTACTGGGTTGTAGCGCCGATGACAATCGCAATTTCGACCTCATAGTCGAGCTTGGTCGAACCGCGCGGTTGCTGGATGTCGTCGTTCGGTCCCATGATGCTGGTCGTTGCCTTCGAAAAAATGACCGGCTCCGCGGGAATCTGCAATCCGGCTTCGTGCGCGTGGTCAATGTAGTTCAGTCCGATCGCGACGAACTTCGAGATCCCGGTATAGGGCACGCCGAAGCGCGGGTTTCCGCGCACAAGCGGCAGGGACTCGGGACGGATCTTGCGCAGCTTCGCCAACCCCTTCGGGGATATTGTTTCCTGGTCGATGTTGGAGATCACCCCGGAGAGGTCGCGCAACTGGCCTTGCGCGTCGATCACTCCCGGTTTCTCGAATCCGTTCCTGCCGTAACGACAAAGCTTCATTGTTGGCTTCCTTTCCTAGATCGTCATGCCGCCGTCCACGCAAAACACGACGCCGGTGGCAAGCACGGGCACCATGGCGCAATTCATGCACCTGCCGCTGTAATGAAGGCGGCGTTTTCCACCAGCATCGCGCCCATCAGGCTGCCGCTGGTCATAAAGCGGGCAATTATATCAGCGCCCGCCGGAAAAAAACACTTAATCTAGGCTAATCAGGCTGTTAGACAGGATCTGCCTGCGGCTTTCAATTCTGAGATCACGCCTTCGCCGGGTGCGCGAGGCGCCGTCGATGCCCGATGCTTCGGTTCAGCCTGCCGGCTGAACAGCGCGGACTTCGTCGCTGAATCCCGGTTCGGTGCGCGCCGCGCGCCGGCGCTCGTGATCGGTGAGATAACGCTTGCGGATGCGGATCGACTGCGGGGTGATTTCGATCAACTCGTCGTCATCGATGAATTCCACCGCGAGTTCCAGCGTCAGCTTGATCGGCGGAGTGAGGAGGATCGCCTCGTCCTTGCCGGCAGCGCGGATATTGGTGAGATGCTTCTCGCGGATCGGATTAACGACCAGATCATTGTCGCGACTGTGCAGGCCGATCACCATGCCCTCGTACACTTTGTCGCCGGGGCTGACCATCATGCGCCCGCGTTCCTGCAGCTTCCACAGGGCATAGGCGACCGCCTCGCCCT
>JBGPLD010000158.1:0-4498 GCA_041486325.1 Gammaproteobacteria bacterium | reverse complement strand
CGGAGAGCGTGGTGGCCGGCTGTCCCAACTGGACATAACCCAGGCCCACTTCAAGCAGGGTCTGCAGCTTCCTTTCCACCACCGGAACCGCGTTAAAGAATCCGTGGGCCTGTTCCACGGTCATCTGCAGCACCTCGTGGATGCTTTTCCCCTTGAACTGCACCTCCAGCGTCTCGCGGTTGTAGCGCTTGCCGTGGCAGGTGTCGCAGGGCACGTAGATGTCCGGAAGGAAATGCATCTCCACCTTGATCATGCCGTCGCCCTGGCAGGCTTCGCAGCGTCCGCCCTTGACGTTGAACGAGAACCGCCCCGGCCCGTAACCGCGCTCGCGCGCCTGGGGCACTCCGGCGAAGATGTCGCGGATCGGAGTAAACAAACCCGTGTAAGTTGCCGGATTGGAGCGCGGCGTGCGGCCGATGGGGCTCTGGTCGACGCTGATCGCCTTGTCGAAGAACTCCAGCCCCTTGATCGAATCGAACGGCGCGGGCTCGATAGCGGAGCCGTAGAGCTCGCGGGCGATCGCCCGGTAGAGCGTGTCGTTGATGAGCGTCGATTTTCCGGAACCCGAGACGCCGGTTACGCAGACAAGCAGGCCGACGGGCAGATCGAGGTCGACGCTCTTGAGGTTGTTGCCGCGCGCCCCGCGCAGCCTGAAAATCTGGCCTTTGTCGATGCGGCGGCGGTTTTTGGGCACGGCGATCTCCAGTCTGCCCGAGAGATACTGGCCGGTAAGCGAGGCGGGATTTTTCCGGATCTGCTCCGGCGTTCCTTCCGCGACGACCTGTCCCCCGTGCTCGCCCGCGCCCGGCCCCATGTCGACGACGTGATCGGCCGAGTTGATCGCCTCTTCGTCGTGCTCGACCACGATCACCGTGTTGCCGAGGTCGCGAAGGCTCTTGAGCGTGGCGATCAGGCGGGCGTTGTCGCGCTGGTGCAGCCCGATCGAAGGCTCGTCCAGCACGTACATCACCCCGGTGAGGCCCGAGCCGATCTGCGAAGCGAGGCGGATTCTCTGCGCCTCGCCTCCCGAAAGAGTGTCGGCGGCGCGGTCGAGCGAGAGGTAATCCAGGCCGACATTGTTGAGAAAGCCGAGTCGCGACACGATCTCGTTGACGATCCTCTCGGCGATCGATTGCTTGGCGCCAGTCAGCTTCAGCCCCCGGAAAAACTCGAGCCCCTGCTTCATCGGGAGCCCGCTCACCTCGTAGATGGCCCGCTCGTCCCCCGCGTTTCCGTTTCGGGGGCCGACCTTGACGTGGCGCGCTTCCTTCCTGAGCCGGGTGCCGTCGCAGGCCGGGCAGGCCTTGGTGTTGAGATATTTCGCCAGTTCCTCGCGCACGACCAGCGTTTCGGTTTCCTTGTAGCGGCGCTGCAGGTTGGGAATGATGCCCTCGAAGGCGTGTTCCTTGACGACGGTGCCGCCGCGCTCGCTGAGATACGAGAACGGGATCCGCTCCTTCGCGCCGTAGAGAACGAGGTTCTGCACGGCCTCGGGCAGCTTCTCGAACGCAGCCTCGATTTCGAAATGGAAGTGAGCGGCGAGGCTGGTGAGCATCTGGAAATAGAACTGGTTGCGCCGGTCCCAGCCCCTGATCGCCCCCGATGCAAGCGAAAGCCCCGGGTGCGCGACCACGCGCTTCGGGTCGAAGAAGCTGATCGCGCCCAGCCCGTCGCACTCGGGGCAGGCGCCCATCGGGTTGTTGAACGAGAACAACCGCGGCTCCAGCTCCGCCAGCGAATAATCGCACACGGGGCAGGCAAATCGCGCCGAGAACAGGTGCTCGCGGCCCGAATCGAGCTCGAGCGCAACGGCGCGGCCGCCGGCGTGCCGCAGAGCCGTCTCGAACGATTCCGCCAGGCGCTGCTTGGCCTCCGCGCGCACCTTGATGCGGTCTATCACCACGTCCACCGAATGCTTTACGTTCTTCGAAAGTTTCGGCACCGAGTCGATGTCGTGCACCTTCCCGTCCACGCGCAGGCGCACGAAACCCTGGGCGCGCAGTTCCGCGACCAGCTCGTGCTGCTCGCCCTTGCGGCCGGCGACAACGGGCGCGAGGACCATGAGCCGGGTGTCTTCGGGCAGCGCGAGGACGTGATCGACCATCTGCGACACCGACTGCGCCTCGAGCGCCAACGCGTGCTCGGGGCAGTAGGGCGTGCCGACGCGGGCGTAGAGCAGCCGCAGGTAATCGTGGATCTCGGTGATGGTGCCGACGGTGGAGCGCGGGTTGTGGCTCGCCGCCTTCTGCTCGATCGCGATCGCCGGCGACAGGCCCTCGATCAGGTCGACATCGGGCTTCTCCATCAATTGCAGGAACTGCCGCGCGTAAGCCGAAAGCGACTCGACGTAGCGGCGCTGGCCTTCGGCGTAGAGCGTGTCGAACGCGAGCGATGACTTTCCGGATCCCGACAGCCCGGTGATGACGATCAGCCGGTTGCGCGGCAGATCGACATTCAGGTTTTTCAGGTTGTGCGTGCGTGCGCCGCGGATGCGGATCTGGCTCATTTTCTCCGGAACGTGAGCAAAAGCAAACCTGCTACTATACAAAATTCCGCCGTACCTCCGCTACTCTGATGAGTTCCCCGGCAGACAACGGGCGAATGTCCCCTCTTGAGCTTCGCGCCAGCCTGTCGCTGGCGTCGCTGTTCGCGTTGCGCATGCTGGGACTGTTCCTGATTCTGCCGGTGTTCGCGGTCCACGCCCCGCAGCTCGCCGGTGGCGACAGCCTGACGCTGGTCGGCGTGGCGCTGGGCGCCTACGGCCTCACCCAGGGCATCCTGCAGATCCCCTTCGGCATGGCTTCCGACCGCTACGGCAGGAAACGCGTGATCGTCATCGGCCTGCTGCTCTTCGCGCTCGGGAGCTTTATCGCCGCGTGGGCTCAGGACATTTATATGGTGATCTTGGGACGGGCGATCCAGGGAACCGGCGCGATCGCGGCGCCGGTGACGGCGTTCGCCGCCGACATCACGCGCGAACAGCACCGCACCAAGGCCATGGCCATGATAGGCGGATCGATCGGGCTGATGTTCGCGGTATCGCTCGCGGCGGCGCCGGCACTCTACCGCGTGATCGGCTTGAGCGGGCTATTCAGCCTTACGGGGCTGTTGGCGCTCGCCGCAATCTGGGTGACGGTGAGCGTGGTGCCGACCGAGCCTGCCATGGAAGAGAATTCCACGCGCCGGGTCCGCCCCGGCGCGCTGCGAGAGGTCCTTCGCAATGCCGAGCAGCTGCGGCTCAACCTCGGCATCTTCTCGCTTCACGCCGTGCTGATGGCGATATTCGTCGTCATTCCGGTGGCGCTGGTGAAGCACGGCGGGCTCCCCGTGAGCGAGCACTGGAAGATTTACCTGCCGGTGGTGCTCGGGTCTTTCGTGCTGATGGCGCCCCCGCTGCTGTATGCCGAGCGCCGCGGCCGGATGAAAGCGCTTTTTCTCGGCGCGATCGCGCTGCTGCTGGCGGCCGAGCTGGGGTTTGCCGCAAGCCTGCAAAACCTGCCTGCGACGATCGTGCTGCTGCTGGCCTTTTTTGTCGCGTTCAATATTCTCGAAGCGAGCCTGCCGTCGCTCGTGTCGCGCGTGGCGCCGCCTTCTTCGCGCGGCACCGCGCTCGGGGTCTATAACACCACCCAGTCCCTGGGGCTGTTCGTCGGTGGCGCCGCGGGAGGCTGGCTGGCGACGCATTTCGGAAATGCGTCGGTGTTTGTATTCGGAATGGCGATGATTGCGTTATGGGGGGGTGCGGCCTTGGGAATGCGCGTGCCGGGCGGCGCCGTCGAGCGGGTCTATCGCGTGCTTGCGGGGACCAACGCGGTGGCGCTGCGCGAGCAGCTCGTTCGGCTGCGTGGAGTGCGCGACGCCGTGATCGCGCCGGAGCAAGGCATCGCCCGGTTAACGGTGTATCCTGAATCGTTCGATGAACGGGCGGTGAGGAAATTGATTGGAGGAGAGAATTAAATGGCATCGGTCAACAAAGTGATTATTGTGGGAAACCTGGGGCGCGACCCCGAGACGCGCTACATGCCGGACGGCGCGGCGCTCACCAACGTTTCGGTCGCGACGACCTTCGCCTGGACCGACAAGACGAGCAACGAGAAGAAAGAGGAAACCGAGTGGCACCGGGTTTCGTTCCGCGGACGGCTCGCCGAGATCGCGGGCGAATACCTGAAGAAAGGCTCGCAGGTGTACGTCGAGGGACGGCTGCGCACGCGCAAGTGGCAGGACAAGGAAGGCCAGGAGCGCTACACCACCGAGATCATGGCCGAACGCATGCAGATGCTCGGCAGCCGGCAGGGCTCGGGCGATGCCGGCGCGCGCGAGCGCGGCGGCGAAGCGAAGGAGCCGGCCGCTGCGGGCGCAGACAAGCCCGCCAAGAAGCCGGCGGGCAAGTTCGACGACATGGACGACGATATTCCGTTCTGATTCGGCAAAAGCTTCAACACAAAGCCCACGGGGAAAACGGAGATCACGGAGGAGTCCTTCTCTCTGCGTTCTTAGT
>JBGPLD010000157.1:0-4508 GCA_041486325.1 Gammaproteobacteria bacterium | reverse complement strand
CTCGACAGCCTGGGCTTCGAGCCGGAGGACATCAAGACGCTGCGGCGCCTGTCGCACGAACCCTACGGGATGCTGCTCGTCACCGGGCCGACCGGCAGCGGCAAGACCACCACGCTCTACGCCGCGATTACCGAAATCAACAACGGGCAGGACAAGATCGTCACCATCGAAGATCCCGTCGAATATCAGCTTGCCGGCGTGCTGCAGATACCGGTCAACGAAAAAAAGGGTCTCACGTTCGCGCGCGGCCTGCGCTCGATCCTGCGCCATGACCCGGACAAGATCATGGTGGGCGAGATTCGCGATCCGGAAACCGCGAATATCGCGGTGCAATCGGCGCTCACCGGACACCTCGTGTTCACCACCGTTCACGCGAACAACGTATTCGACGTGATCGGGCGCTTCATGCACATGAACGTCGATCTCTACGGCTTCGTCTCCGCCCTGAACGCGATCCTCGCGCAGCGGCTGGTGCGGCTCGTCTGCCCGCATTGCAGCGGGGACGACCATCCCGACGCCGCCTTGCTGGCGGAATCCGGCCTCACCGGAGAACAGGCGTCCTCTTTTCGCTTCCGCACCGGACACGGCTGCCGCGAATGCCGCGGCTCGGGCTTCAAGGGCCGCAAAGCCATCGCGGAACTGCTGATCCTGAACGATGAAATACGCGAGTTGATCACCGGCCGCGCTCCGGTGCGGCAGCTCAAGGACGCCGCCCGATCGAGCGGAACCCGGTTCCTGCGCGACGCGGCGCTCGACGCGGTGCGCAAGGGCGAGTCAACGCTGCAAGAGATCAATCGTGTCACGTTTGTTTCCTGACCGCGTCCTGACCGCGCTCACGCCCGCCGCGCTGGCGCTCGCGTGCACAAGGGCGAGTCAACGCTGCAGGAGATCAATCGTGTCACGTTTGTTTCCTGACCGCGTCCTGATCGCGCTTGCACCTGCCGCGCTTGCGCTCGTGCGCGTGCGGGGGTTTTTCCGCCCGGAGATCGCCGAGAAGCGCGTGCTCGAGTGCGATCCGCGCCTCGGCCCCGAACCCTGGCAAGGCGCCGTTGCGGCGCTTGCGCAGGCCGCCCCGGCGCTGCGGGAAACAAGAGCAAGCGTCACGATAGTCCTGTCGAACCATTTCGTCCGTTATGCCCTTGTCCCCTGGAGCGAAGGGCTGGACCGCAGTGCGGAGGAACTTGCCTTTGCCCGCTATTGCTTCGCCAGGATTCACGGCGAGCGAAGCAAGGGCTGGGAAATCCGGCTGAGCGACGGCGTCGCCGGTTCGGAGCGTCTCGCGAGCGCGATCGACACGGCATTGCTCCAAGCGATCCGCGCGTGCTTTCCTCCCAGCGCGAAGCCGCGGCTGGTGTCGCTCCAGCCCTACCTGATGTCGGCGTTCAACAGCTGGCGGGGGCAGGTCAAAAACGAACCGGTGTGGCTGCTCCTGGTCGAGCCGCAGCGCGCCTGCCTTGCCCGCCTTGAAAACGGCCGCTGGAGCGCCGTGCGCAACACCCGGGGAGAGTTTGAGGGGCCGGACCAATGGGCCGGGCTGCTCGAGCGCGAGCGCCGGCTCGTGGCGGCGGCCGGACCCGCTGAGAGCGTGTTCGTGCACGCGCCGCACGACGCGAAGGAGGAAGAAGTCGAGGCGGGCGGTTGGAGATTCAAAAAGTTTTTGTTTCGCGCGCCTGAGGGCTTCGCGCTGAACGAGGACGCGCGGCTGGCCGCCGCGTTGTCCGCCTTGTGATTGCGCGCCGCCTTCAGCTCGACTACGTCGCTGCCGCGCGCCGCCCGCATTGGCCGGGGATTGCCGTTCTTGCTCTCGCGCTCGTCGTCGCTGCGATTTTCGTCGCACGGTATCGCGACGCGCGCCAGGAACTGGCTGCGCTGGACGCGGCACAGGGCATGCTCAACGTGGAGCGACGGCCCGCGCGCGCCGTCTCCAGAGAGCGTCTCGAAGACGAAGCCAGGCAGGTGGATTCGGTGATGCGTCAGCTCACCCTTCCCTGGGCACAGATGATCGAGAGCGTCGAAGCCGCCTCGACCAGCGGCGTCGCCATTCTGCAGATGCAGCCCGAGGCGCAGCGGCGCCTGCTGCGCCTGACCGCGGAAGCGAAAAGCCGGGAAGCCATGCTGCAATATGTCCGGCGGCTGGCCGAGACCAAGGTACTTTCCGAGGTGCACCTGGTCAATCACCAGGTTCAGCTCGATGACCCCGCGCGCCCCATCCATTTCGGGGTGCAGGCGGCATTCGGGAGCGTCCGGTGAAGCGCATTCATGAATGGCTGCAGGGCCTGGGTGCGGCAGGCGTGCTCGGCATCGGCATTCTGATTTTCTGCATCCCGTTCTATTTCTCCGCGGTTCAGCCGGCCGAACGCGAGCTTCTGGCGCTGCACCTGGCCGCGGAGCGGCTGCAGACGCGCACTCCGTTCCAACCCGTTTCGAGCGGCGGCCGCGCGGACGAGGTGCGCCGTTTCTACAGTCTGCTTCCGCAAGTTGAGAGATTGCCGCACGAACTGGAGCGTTTGTACGGCCTGGCGCGGACGGCAAGAGTCGATCTGCTGCAAGGGGAATACCGGTTCGAGAAATCCCCGGGCGGCCTCGTGTCCTACCGGATCACGCTGCCCATTCGCGGCACGTACCAGCAGATCCGCGAATTTGTCGGCGCCACCCTGAAGAATATGCCAACGGCATCGCTTGACGCGTTGCGCTTCGAACGCAAGAGGATCGGCGACGCCCAGCTCGAAGCGCAGGTGCGCATGACCATGTATTTCCGTCCCGGCAACGAAGGCGAAACCCAATGACAACTGCGCCGATCAAGGTCTCAAGCCGGCTCCGGGGTGTAACGACAACGGCCAAGAACCCCGGTAGAATCGTTTCCGATACTCCCTCTGGAAGCTGCGACTCGTGACCATGCGGACACGTTTGTTTTCCGACGGGCGCTGCCTTTACGCGGTGCTCGCCGCGTGCATGCTGGCCGCCGCATGCGCAATCGACACGCCCTTCAAGGAATCTCGCGAGCTCTTCACCCAGGGCCGTACCGAAGAGTCGCTCGCCCTGCTCGAAAAATCCATGCGGGAAAAACCCGAGAACTCCGGCTACCGCGCGGAATACTTCCGCCAGCGTGATACCGCCACCGGTCAGTGGCTAGTCCAGGCGGAGTCCCTGCGGCTTGCCGCGCAATTCGCCGCGGCCGAGGAGCTCTATCGCCGGGTGCTCAAGTACGACCCGGCCAACTCGCGCGCAAAGCTGGGCCTGGCGCAAATCGAAACCGACTCTCGCCACCGGGTGCTCATCGCCGACGCGGAGAAGCTCGTCAAGGCGGAAAGGTACCGCGAGGCCCAGGACATACTCGCGCCCGTGTTCGCGGAAAATCCGTCGCAGCGGGATGCACGCCGGCTGCAGCGGCTGATCGAAGAGAAGACTTTGAAGCCCGTGGTCGCGATGCTCCAGCTCAGGAGCTCGGTCACCAAGCCCATCTCCCTCGAGCTGAAGGAGGTGCCGGTACGGACCGTTTTCGACGTTCTCGCGCGCGCGGCAAACCTCAACTTCCTGTTCGACAAGGACGTGCGCACCGACCAGAGGACGACCATTGTCGTGCGCGACGCGCAGGTCGAAGATGTGATCCGCCTCATCCTCGCCACCAACCAGCTCGAGCAGAAGGTCCTCAACGAAACGACCGCGCTCATCTATCCGAACACGCCGCAAAAACTGCGCGAGTACCAGGAGCTCATGGTGAAGAGTTTCTATATCGCCAACGCCGACGTAAAACAAACCGCCAACCTGATCCGCACCATCCTCAAGACGCGCGATATCTTCGTGGACGAGAAGCTCAATTTGCTGGTGATGAAAGACACGCCAAACGCCGTCCGCCTCGCCGAGCGGCTGATCGCGGCGCAGGACATCGCCGAGCCGGAAGTGGTGCTCGAACTGGAAGTCCTCGAAGTCGGCTTCAACCGCCTGCTCGAGCTGGGCGTGCGTTGGCCCGACTCCCTGGCCGTGGGCGTAGTGGGTGGCAGCACGACCACTACGAACGCGGACGGAACGACCACCACCACCGGCGGAACGCCGGGCCAGCTCACCCTGAACGAATTTCGCTCGCGCAACTCGAACCTGGTGCGCCTGACCTTCAACGATCCGCTGTTCACGCTCAACCTGAGGCAACAGGACGGCAGGACCAATCTGCTCGCTAATCCCCGCGTCCGCGTAAAGAACCGCGAGAAGGCGAAAATCCACATCGGCGAACGCCTGCCGGTAATCACCACGACCGCCGCGGCGACGGGCGGATTCGTTTCCCAATCGGTGAGTTACCTGGACACCGGCCTCAAGCTGGAAGTCGAACCGCTGGTCTACCTCGAGGACGAGGTCGGCATCAAGGTCGGTCTGGAGGTGAGCACCATCACCAACACGGTGCAGACCCCGAACGGCAGCGGCGGCAACACGCTCACTTACCAGATCGGCACGCGCAACGCGAACACGGTGCTGCGCCTGCGCGATGGCGAGACGCAGGTCCTCGCCGGGCTCAT
>JBGPLD010000156.1:0-4519 GCA_041486325.1 Gammaproteobacteria bacterium | reverse complement strand
GTCGTTGTAGGAATTGGTCATGGCGCCATAGCCCCACGTGTTCGCTACGCCGGCCACAGTCGTCGAATGGCAGATCCGCGCCTGGTGGTCGGTGTTGTTGGTGCCGAACAGCCGCACCCACTTGCACATCAGGTAGGCCTGTTCGTTGTTGTGCTTGGACGAGCCGATGAAATACAGCGCGTCCGGACCCGACTCCTTGCGGATCGCGAGCATCTTGTCGCCGATTTCATTGACGGCCTGGTCCCAGGAAATGCGTTGGTACTTGCCGTTCACGAGCTTCATCGGATATTTCAGCCGGTGCGAATGCTCGGTCATCCCGTGTTCGCGAATCGAAGCGCCCTTGGCGCAATGCGCCCCGAGGTTGAGCGGCGAATCGAACACCGGTTCCTGGCGCACCCACACGCCGTTCTGTACCACGGCGTCGATGGCGCAGCCCACCGAGCAGTGCGTGCAGACGGTGCGCTTGACCTCCACTTTGCCGCCCGTTTTCCAGGGTTCGTCCGCGGCCTCGGCCTTGCCGATCATGTTGAACGGCAACTGGGCCGCAAAGGCGCCGGCGCCGGCAGCCAAGCCCGAGCGCTTCAAGAAGGCGCGGCGATCAATGGTCTTCGCCAGCATGCCTGAGAGGCTGCGCCGCAGTTTCGATTCGGAGCGGCCGTGGCCGGAAGAAAGATGAGCCGGAGCGCCAGCGGATTTCCTGGTGAGCATCATGGTCGGGCCTCCTCGGTTCAGACTTTTGCGGTGTTGTAGTAGCTGCGGACGTGCGCGGTTTCTTGATAGCCCTTGCCGCGTCTCTTTTCATTGCCGGTCGCGGGGCTTGCCGCCGTAGGAGTGACTACCTTGGAGGCAATCGCGGCTGCCGTGGCGGCCCCCCCTGCACCGACTGCGATCAGGAAGTTTCTGCGACTGAGTCTTGTTCTGGTTTCGTTCTTCATATGCGGTCTCCTTCCTAGCGTCAACACCTGAAATATGCAACTTATTGCATGTCCGCAATTAGAACACCTTTAACGCCTCCGTATCAACCTCCAAAAACGCGCGGGTAAAGTTGCTCACAGGCTTGTAGAAATTGGATTTTGCGTTCTCCGATATTGCATCGCAAAAACGAGGATAAAACGGCTCGATATATCGGGCGAAAAAGTCCTTTTGTTTTTGCAGTGCAGCATCGTCGGATCCCTGTGAAATCAAGTGCCGCATCACCTCGAACAGGCTCGCCGCATGATCCTCCGGCTCCGGCGCCCGGTCCGTGCGGGCAAGGCCCATGGCCCCCAGCTCGTCCTTGAGCCGCACCAGGATCTTCTCCCGGCCGGTCTCGGCCAGGTAAAAAGTGGCGTAAGGCGTGACGGGTGCCTTTCCCGTCCCGACGAAGATCTCGTCGTACTCCAGCGCCGCCGCCTCGGCGTCCATGGCACGCGCCGCAGCGGCCAATGCACTCCACGCGCTCACCAGCGTGGATCGGTTCTCGTTGGCGGTCATTTCGTCGGCGCCCGCGATCGCGCCGAGCAGTTGCGCGTCCGGGCCGGCGTAATAGATCCGCGCAAGCAGCGCGTAATAGCCGGCGCGTGCCTCATCCTCCGGCGCCACCGGCAGCTGGAACTTGAGCGGCGTGACATTGCTGATCATAAAGTGCGGCTTGTTTGTTTGTCATCCTGAGCGAAGCGAATGATCTCCTCCGGCAGCGTGCCATTGGAGATTCTTCGCGCTTTCGCGCTCAGAATGACAATCAGCGTTTGACGTCGTGGATGGTCGTCTCGGTCTTGTTTTCCATCATGTCCACCACGCGGCAGTCGCCGCACATTTGCAGGCGCTTGAGTGCGCCATCGCCGGCAAACATGGAATGACCCGAGAGCTTGCCGAGCATGTTGTCCACGACCTGCCGGGTTCCGAATGGCTTGCCGCAACGCACGCAGTTGAACGGCTCAGCCTCGTTCAGGACGGCTTCCTGCTTTGCCTGCGCCGTGAGAAGAAGCCGCGGTGCGAGTGTGATCGCGTTCTCCGGGCAGGTGCTCGCGCACAGCCCGCACTGCACGCAGTTGCGCTCGATGAACTTGAGCATCGGCCGGTCGCGCCCATCGAGCAGCGCCGATTCAGGGCAGGCGCCGA
Organism: Gammaproteobacteria bacterium; assembly: GCA_041486325.1. Classification (GTDB taxonomy): domain Bacteria; phylum Pseudomonadota; class Gammaproteobacteria; order Burkholderiales; family SG8-39; genus VBDM01. The sequence goes on along the minus strand of JBGPLD010000156.1, from coordinate 2,419 downwards.
CGCAGGCCATGCACATCGTGCAGGTTTCCTTGTTGACCAGGACCTGTCCGTAGGGAGCGCCGGCCGCGAGGACAATTTCGTCTCTGGGCGTCGGCGCGAGCTTCGCCAGGTGCTCGATGGCAAAATCGAGCGTGGCGCGCTTCTCTGCGGCGAGGTTGAAAGTGGCCGGTTTCGATACCGTTTTCGCGGGCGCGAGCGCCCACAGTTCTTTTTCAAGTTGCGCAATGCTGTCCGTCGCCAGCAAACGGAAATGCGTGCCGGCGTATCCCAGTGCGTTCACGATCGTGTCGGCGAAGCCCATCTGTTTCGTCAGTGCGTCGCCGTATTCCGCCGCTTCCTTCGGCGCGGCGAGCACCACGACCTGGCTGGCTCCGTACGTCATCGCGCCCAGCAGCACGTCTATTCCGACCGACGCGGGATGGTGAACTTCGAGAGGAATCACCCGCGCCGGCAGGCCGCGCCCCCGCCGCGCCAATTTCGCGATCAAGGTGCGGCTGTCGCCGGCGCCGTGCAGCAGGATGCAGGCATCCTTGCCGCCGGCTTCCGAGTAAACGGAGAGCAGGCGTTTCAGCCGCACGCCCAGATCGGGCACGCGCGGATAGGCGTACGTCATCGCGCCCGAAGGACAGACCGTGGCGCAGCCGCCGCAGCCCATGCACAGGTGCGGATCGACCCTGACATGATCTCCGTCCGGAAAAATCGCGCCGGTCGAGCATACGTCGATGCACTGATTGCAGCCGGCCTTGCTCGAGCGGCTGTGGGCGCAGATCTTCTCGTTGTAGGCAAAGTACTTCGGTTTTTCGAACTCTCCCACCATCTGCGCGAGTTGCGCGACCGCGAGCGCCTGCTCGAGCGGATCGCCGCCCGGCGCGAGGTAGCCTTGCGGAGGCTGCGGCGTCTTTATCAATCGCTCGCGCGAAAGATCGAGCACCATGTCGAAGCGCTCGCTGCGCGCGCGCTCGGTGCGCTCGAAGTCGATTGCGCCGATCGCGCCGCAGGCCTTCACGCACTGCCGGTGCGATTTGCACTTGTCCATATCGATTTGATAGGTGAAATCGATCGCCTGCTCCGGGCAGGCGTGGATGCAGGCGTTGCAGCGCGTGCACACCTCGAGATCGATCGGGTTGTCCTGCTCCCAGGCGACTTCGAACGCGCCCAGGTAACCCTTCACCGAGCTCACCTTGCCCGACCACACCGGATAAGCACGATCCGCCGGCAGCTCCCCTCCCCGTTGCGACGTGATCAGCACGTTGACATCGAGCTGCTCGGCGAGCTTTTCAGCCCAGGGAACCGCCGCGTCCGCCGGGCCGACGATCAGCAGCTCGCCGCCGGACTTGTAGGACACTCCGGGCACCGGCTCGGGCTCAGGCAGGCCGGCAAGCGCGAGCAGCGCCGCGATCTTCGGCGTCGCCTTGGCGCCCTCCTTCGACCAGCCCGCATGCTCGCGGATGTTTATGAATTTCAGCTCTGTCTTCGCATCCGCCTGCTCCGCGACCTGCGAGAACAGCGGCGCTTCCTGGGTGCAGGCGACGACGCAAGCCTCGTCCTTCAGCGCGTCCTGGAAGCTCCCGATTTCCTTGCGGCACAGCTCGGTATGGATCTGAATCGGCTGCTTGAGCTTCAGCGCGCTCGCGATCCCCTTGGCGTCGAGCGCCATGGTCTTATTGCAGTTGCAGATCTTGAGCGTGCGGTCTTCGAGCGCCATGTCTGACTCTAGAGTGTCATCCTGAGCGCAGCGAAGGATCTGCTTTTGTTCTCGCGCGCGAAAAGCAGATTCTTCGGGCGGAGTCTGCCCTGAGCTTCGCCGAAGGGCCCTCAGAATGACAACGGTGAAGTGTCACGTTTTTTCTCCCGGTAAATTCGGCGCGGCGGGCGTTGCAGCTTGTGCCTCTCCCTGCGCCTCGGGTTTTTCGGCCGCCTCAGGCAGAGGCTGGGCGGCGGGCGGCTCTGCCGCGGCGTGCGCGTCCTTCTTCTCCTCGTCGCCGAAGAGCAAGCCCTTGGCATGCGCGAGGGTTTTAAGCATCGCTTCGGGAATCGGATCGGCCTTGGAGTAGTCGTCGATATAGGTGTCGAGCCCGTCCATGACGTTGAAATGCGGATCGTGGAAGAGTTTTTTCAGCGCAGCCTGGCGCAGTTTCTCCTGCACCTGCGGATGCAGAAAATCCTTGTACTCCGACGCCAGGCCCCGCAGCGAATCGATCGGCGGCAGCTCGGGCCGGGACGGCGCCGGGGCCGCTGCCGGCGCGGCAGCAGCCGGCTGCGAGTCGGCGACGGGCTTCGGCGCAGCTTCTGCCTTTTCCAAATCGAGCTTGCGCCGCGACCAGCGCGAGAGGAACGGTTCCTTGTCTTCGGCGCTCACTATGAATCCCTTTGCGCGCCCTTGAACGACGGCGGGCGACTGCGCTTTTTCTTCGGCTCG
>JBGPLD010000155.1:0-4522 GCA_041486325.1 Gammaproteobacteria bacterium | reverse complement strand
GACCAAGCTCGATCCTCGCGACCGCAGTCTCGTTGCGTGGGTGATAGAAGCACTGGACGAAGACGGCTATCTCACGCAGCCTCTGGAGGAAATGGCCCGGCTGCTGCCGGAAGAGTTGCAGTTCGGACCCGAGGACATGCAGATCGCGCTCAAGCATCTGCAAAGCTTCGATCCGGTGGGCGTGGGCGCGCGAAACTTCGCGGAGTGCCTCGAACTGCAGCTGCTCGCATTGCCGGATTCTGCACCGGGCCGGGCCCTTGCCCTCGCCGTGGTGCGCGGACATCTTGCGCTTCTTGCAACGCGTGATTTTGTGCGTCTGAAGAGAATCCTGCAGTGCGGAGATGACGACCTGCGCGTGGCCCAGCACCTGATCCAGAGCCTCAATCCGCGCCCGGGGGCGATGTTTACGCAGGTCGAAACCCGCTACGTGATTCCCGACGTAATCGTGAAGAAAACAAAGCAGGTCTGGGTCGCGAGCCTGAATCAGGACGCGATGCCCAAGCTTCGGATCAACCGGATGTACGCCGAGATACTGCAGAGCAAGCGGAATCAGACGAACGGCCAAATGTCGCATCATTTGCAGGAAGCGCGTTGGCTGATCAAGAACGTTCAGCAGCGGTTCGAGACCATTTTGCGGGTGTCGCAGGCGATCGTTGACCGGCAACGGCATTTTTTCGAACACGGCGAGGTGGCGATGCGCCCACTGGTACTGCGGGAGATCGCCGACACGCTCGGCCTGCACGAATCGACCGTCTCGCGCGTCACGACTCAGAAATTCATGGCTACGCCGCGTGGCCTGTTCGAGCTCAAGTACTTCTTCGGCAGCCACGTCGCCACTGATGCAGGCGGTTCGTGCTCGGCGACCGCGATTCGGGCGCTGATCAAGCAACTGGTCGCCGCCGAGGACGAAAAAAAGCCGCTTTCCGACAGCAAGATTTCCGAAATCCTGGGCCAGCAGGGAATCATGGTCGCGCGCCGCACCATTGCCAAGTACCGCGAGTCCCTGCATATTCCGCCCGTCAGCCTGCGAAAAACGCTCTGAAACGAAAGGTCATGCCGCATGAATCTCACTATCAGCGGACACCATGTAGCGGTCACCCCGGCGATCCGCAGCTACGTCGAAGGCAAGCTCTCCAGGATCAAGCGGCATTTCGATCACGTCATCGACGTGAATGTAATTCTCACAGTAGACCATCTTGATCAGAGCGCGGAAATTACCTGCCATGTCAGCGGAAAGGACATTTTCGTGAAAAGCGCTCATCAGGATCTTTACGCCGCGATCGACGCTCTCATTGACAAGCTAGACCGCCAGATCATCAAGTACAAGGATCATCTGCATGCGCATCCCCATGAGGCGCTCAAGCATCATGCCCCTTCGAAATAGCCTCTGGTGTAGAATTTCACGTTCTTCCATCCTGACCGGCGTGGTTCCTGCGTGTCCGGAGACGGTTAATCGCCGATCGGCGTAAGACCCCGATGAATCTAATTTCCAAGCTTCTTCCGCCCTCGAACGTCGTCCTGGACCTCGACGTTACGAGCAAGAAGCGCATGTTCGAGCAGGCTGGGCTGCTCTTCGAGAACAATCAGGGCGTGGCGAGGAGCCTCGTATTCGACAGCCTGTTTGCCCGCGAGCGCCTCGGCTCGACCGGTCTGGGCCAAGGCATCGCGATTCCGCATGGGCGGATCAAGGGCCTGAAGGAAGCGGTCGGCGCATTCGTGCGCCTGGCGCAGGCGGTTCCGTTCGACGCACCCGACGGCAAGCCCGTCAACCTCGTATTCCTGCTCCTCGTTCCCGAGCAGGCGACCGAGCAGCATCTGCAGATCCTTTCCGAGCTCGCGCAGATGTTCAGCGACCGCGAACTGCGGGACAGGCTCGCGACCGATTCGGACGCGAGCACCCTTCACCAGCACATTACCGCCTGGCAACCTCATGCTGCAGATCAGCGTCGCGCAGCTGTATGACGATAACCGCGAAAAGCTCGGGCTCGCCTGGATCGGCGGAAAGTCAGGCAGCGCGATCCAGCTTCGGCGGGACAGCGCCGACGTTGCGGCGCTCGCAGGCCACCTAAATCTCCTTCATCCCAACCGCATCCAGGTACTCGGCAACCACGAGACCGCGCATCTCGCCGCGTACGAGGAAGCGGCCCTGTTCAAGATGCTCGGCAATCTGTTCGCGTTCCATCCGGCGGCCATCGTGGTGGCAGACGGCGCGCCGGCCGACGCGCGCATGTTGAAAGCCGCCGAGGCTGCGGGCACCGCGGTGTTTGCAACCGGGATGGCGAGTGCGCAAGTCATCGACCGCCTGCACCGGTATCTCGGCAAGGCGCTCGCCGAAACGACTGAGCGGCACGGGGTCTGCATGGATGTCCTGGGTCTGGGAGTGCTCATCACCGGCGATTCGGGGGTCGGCAAGAGCGAACTCGCGCTGGAGCTGATCAGCCGCGGCCACGGACTTGTCGCAGACGACGTGGTCGAGATCTCGCGCATTGCCTTCTCCACGCTCGAATGCCGCTGCCCGCCCGTCCTGAAGGATTTTCTCGAAGTGCGCGGCCTGGGCGTGCTCAACATCCGCACGATCTTCGGCGAGACCGCCGTGCGGCCGAAGATGAATTTGAGGCTGATCGTCCATCTCGAGCGTCCGGGAGCCGTCGAAACCGAGCGCCTGCCGCTGCACGAGCTGTCGGAAGACATACTCGGTGTGACCGTGCGAAAGGTGCTAATTCCGGTCGCGGCGGGCCGCAATCTGGCGGTCCTGCTCGAGGCGGCGGTGCGCGACTATATTCTGCAGCTCCGCGGCATCCATTCCACCGCGGAGTTCATGCAGCGGCAGCAGGCGGAGATGAAAAAATCCTGACCATCATGTCAAGGGAGTCGAGAAATGCCCCGCGCCAATCCAAGCGGAAAATTTCATTACCGGAGCACCGGGCTTTGCGCGGCAACCCGCGTTCCGCTAGGGTATACCAATGCAACTGGTCCTGATCAGCGGCCTGTCTGGCTCGGGCAAGAGCATCGCACTTAACGTGCTCGAGGACAGCGGTTACTACTGCGTCGACAATCTTCCGGCGCAGCTTCTCGAACAGTCGGCCGAATTGCTTCGCCGCGCCGGGCATGTCCGAATCGCAATGAGCATCGACGCGCGCACCGGTAATTCGCTTGAAATGCTGCCGGAAACCATCTCGGCGCTGAAGCGACAGGGCGTGGAAGTCCGGCTGCTTTTCCTTGACGCCAAGAATGACACACTGATCAGGCGCTTCGCCGAGACGCGCCGGCGCCACCCGCTCGCGCAAGGCGGGGGACTGGGTCCTTCCGCTGTGCCGGGAAAGGAGGACACGCTCACGCTCGAAGAGTGCCTGGCGCGCGAGCGCGATCTGCTCTCTGCTGTCGGAGAGATTGGCTTGCGAATCGACACGAGCGAATTGCTTCCGAACACGCTGCGCAACTGGATCAAGGAGCTGCTGGGAATCCGCACGGAATCGACGCTGCTCCTGTTCGAATCCTTCGGCTACAAGCAGGGTGTTCCGCTCGACGCCGATCTGGTGTTCGATGTGCGTTGCCTGCCCAATCCCCATTACGACCCCCATTTACGGCCGCTCACAGGCCTCGACACGGAAGTTGTCGCGTTTCTCGAGAAGGAGCCCATGGTCGGCTCGATGCTCCAGGACATCCGCCGTTTCATCGAGACCTGGCTGCCCGCGTACGGCCACGACAATCGGGGCTCTCTCACCGTCGCCGTCGGCTGCACCGGCGGCCAGCACCGCTCGGTATATTTCGTCGAGCGCCTCAGCGCGCATTTTCGCGCCATGGCCCCGGTCCTGGTGCGGCACAGGCAGTTAGCAACGCCCTCGTGAAACCCACCATTACTCTCGCTTTTACCGGCGCCTCGGGCATGCCCTACGGGGTGAAGCTGCTGGAAGCGCTCATACATGCCGATGCGCGCGTCTATCTTCTCTACTCCCAGGCGGCCCACGTGGTCGCCAAGCAGGAACTGGATCTTGTGCTGCCGCCGCGCGCGTCCGAGGCCGAGCGCTTTTTTTCAGAGCGCTGCCGCGCCAAGCGCGGCCAATTGCGCGTGTTCGGCCGCGACGACTGGTTCGCGCCCGTGGCCTCCGGCTCCAATCCCGCCGATGCAATGGTCATCTGCCCTTGCACCATGGGCACGCTCGCGGCGGTCGCGGCAGGGCTATCCGACGGCCTCATCGAGCGCGCCGCAGACGTGATCCTGAAGGAGGGCCGCAAGCTGGTTCTGGTGCCGCGCGAGACGCCGTTCTCGGTGCTGCACCTGGAAAACATGCTCAGGCTCGCGCGCGCGGGTGCGGTGATCCTGCCGGCCAATCCAGGTTTCTATCATCACCCGAAGCGCGTCGATGACCTCGTCGACTTCATCGTCGCGCGAATTCTCGACCATCTCGGCATTCGCCACGATCTGACACAGCGCTGGGGCGAGGAGCACTGAGCGACCAGGCTGCCGTGGCATCGCTCCGCGTCCCCATCTTTCCGCTCAATACGGTGCTGTTTCCGGGCG
>JBGPLD010000154.1:0-4525 GCA_041486325.1 Gammaproteobacteria bacterium | reverse complement strand
TTCCTTCGGGTGATGGCGGCAGCTGGGACAAACACAAGGCCGCCTTAAAAGCGAGGCGGTCCTTTGCCGATTTTGTCTTCTCGCGGGTCGATTCAAAAGGCGCGGTGCACTACATGAGCACCAGCGGCCAGCCGGTCTACGACGATAAGAGACGATTCCGCGGCTACCGGGGCTTTGCCAAAGACATCACTGCAAGCAAGCGCGCGGAGGCGTTGCAAAGCCTGGAGCACTCGGTGGCGCAGTGGATCGCCGACGCCGAGAGCGCCACGGCGGCGATGACTGCAGTGATCCGCTCCATATGTGAAGCGGAGGGCTGGGAATGCGGTCGATACTTCCGCCCGGACAGCGAAGCCGGCGTGCTGCGCTTCGGCGAGTCCTGGGGCGTGCAGGAGCCGGCAATCCAGGAATTCATCGAGCGATCGCGCGGGATTGTCTACAAGCCGGGTGTCGGCTTGATGGGCCGAGTGTGGCAGTCCGGACAACCGCTGTGGGTTGCTGATGTCACCAAAGACTCTCGCGCGCAGCGGGCTGCTTTTTCGGTTGATCTCGGCGTACGTGGAGGATTCGTCTTTCCGGTCAGATCGGAAGGAAAGGTGATCGGCGTGCTTGCTTTCAACAGCCGTGAAGTCCGCGAGCCGGATGAGCGATTGCTGAAGGCAATACTCGCGATCGGTAGTCAGATCGGCCAGTTTTTGGAGCGCAAGCGCGCGGAAGAAGAGCAGCGCCGGTTCCGCGCCGCGATGGACGCCTCGGCGGACCTGATGCTTCTCATCGACCCCACCAGCCTCCGCTACGTCGACGTCAACGACGCGGCATGCCGGGCGCTGGGCTACAGCCGGGAGGAGTTGCTGACGATGGGCCCGCCCGACGTTTTTTCAACGTCTCGCGAGGAACTTACCCGACTCTACGGGCGGCTAATCACCGGCGAGCTGATCGCTCCGACGGTGAAAGGTCATTACCGCCGCAAGGACGGCTCGCAGCTTCCCGTCGAGGCATATCCCCGAGCGGTGCGTTCCGGGGAAGGGCATGTCATTGTTTCTATCGCGCGGGACGTCAGCGAGCGCCTTGCCGCCGAGGAGTCGCTGCGCCGGTTCCGTGTCGCCATGGACAACTCGGCGGACATGATCGTGCTGATCGACCGCGCCACCATGCGCTTCGTGGACGTCAACGAAACTTCATGCAGGTTGCTCGGCTACTCCCGCGAAGAATTGCTCAAGATGGGCCCGCAGGATGTGCTTCCCGCGAGCCGGGAGCAGCTGGAGCGCGCCTATGACGAATTCATCGCGAACCCTTCCCACACCCATGGCATGCGCAGCCACTACCGCTGCAAAAACGGCTCCACGTTTCCGTTCGAATCGACGCGGCACGTGCTGCGCTCGGGGGACGCGCACATCATCGCTGCCATATCGCGGGACATCAGAGCGCAGCTCGCCTCGCAGGAAGCGCTGCGCGAAAGCGAGTCACGTTTTCGCAGCCTGACCCAGCTGTCCTCGGACATGTACTGGGAGCAGGACGAGCACTTTCGCTTCACGTCGATGTCTGGGACTGGCTCGGAGCGGGTCAATGCGCGCAGCTTCACCACGATCGGCAAGAAGCGCTGGGAGCAGAACTACATCAACATGAGCGCGGACCAGTGGGCCGAGCATATCGCGGCCCTTGAGGCGCACAATCCTTTCCGCGACATGGAGCTGTGCCGGCTGGACGACTCCGGCAAGAAGGTCTGGATCAGCATCAGCGGCGAGCCGGTGTTCGACTCATCCGGCGCTTTCACCGGCTATCGCGGCGTCGGCAAGGACATCACCGAGCGCAAGCACGACGAGGAGCATATCCAGTTCCTCGCCAATCACGACGCGCTCACGTCGCTGCCGAACCGGGCCATGTTCAGCGATGTGCTGAACCTCACGATCCAGAACGCGCGACGCTACAACCGCAGCTTCGCCGTGCTCTTCATCGATCTGGACCGCTTCAAGAACATCAACGACACCCTCGGCCACGACGCCGGGGACAAGCTGCTGCAGGAGATGGGGACGCGCCTCACGCAGACCGTGCGCGCGAGCGACGTGGTGGCGCGGCTCGGCGGCGACGAGTTCGTGGTACTGGTGCAGGAGGTGGCCGAATCGAGACAGGTCGCCCCCGTCGCGCGCAAGATCCTCTCCGCGCTTGTCGAGCCCCTGGTCATGCAAGGCCAAGAATGCCGGGTCACGGCGAGTATCGGCATCTGCATGTACCCTTCAGAGGCGAAGGACGAGAAGGCCTTGATGAAGAACGCCGACATCGCCATGTACCGCGCCAAGGAGGACGGCAAAAACACCTACAAGTTCTACTCCGAGGAGATCAACATCCACTCCTTCGAGCGGATGGCGCTGGAGACGAGCCTGCGTCGGGGCCTGGAGCGCAACGAGTTTTTTCTGCACTACCAGGCCAAGCTGGATCTCAGGACGGGGCGGATTACCGGCAGTGAAGCGCTGGTGCGCTGGCAGCATCCCGATCTCGGTGTAGTCCCGCCCGCCCAGTTCATTCCGCTCGCCGAGGAAACCGGGCTCATCGTGCCGATCGGCAAATGGGTGCTGAACACCGCCTGCGCGCAGAACGTCGCCTGGCAGCGGGAGGGCCTGCCGCCTCTGTGCATTTCGGTCAACCTGTCGGCGCGCCAGTTCGCCGACGAAGGACTCCTCGAGGACATCGCGGCAGCGCTGAAAAGCACCGGGTTGCGACCGGAATTGCTCGAGCTGGAGCTGACCGAGAGCATGGTGATCCAGAACACCGAGCGCGCGGGGAAGGTGCTTGCCGAAATCAAGAAGATGGGCGTGCGGCTCGCCATCGACGATTTCGGGGTCGGCTACTCCTCCCTTACGCACCTCAAGCGCTTCCCGATCGACACGCTCAAGGTGGACCGGTCCTTCATCCGCGACCTGCCGCAGGATCTCGATGACAAGGCGATTACGGAGGCGATCATCGCCATGGGCAAGAGCTTGAACCTTACCGTCGTCGCCGAAGGCGTAGAGACGCTGGAGCAGGAGACGTTTCTTCGCGACCACAACTGCGATGAAACTCAAGGCTTCTACTTCAGCAAGCCCATTGCCCCTGACCAGTTCGCGGAATTGCTGCGCAAGCGCATCGAATCTTCAAAATAACGGTCGCGGACCCGGGCGTGCCCTCCGGAAAGCGCCGATGGCGTCAGGCGTAATTTCCGTTGATGCGCCGTCGTCAATCAGCTTTCAGCCCGGCCTCGCGCACGACCTTGCCCCACTTCGCGATTTCCTGCCTGATGTAACCGGCGAACTCCTCCGGCGTGCTTGTCACGGGATCGGTCGCCAACCCCGCAAGCCGCTCCTTCAGCTCCGGCGCATGCATGACGCGCACGAGCTCGGCGTTGAGCCGGCTGATGATCGGCTTGGGCGTCCCCGCCGGAGCCAGCACACCGTACCAGGTGGTCACTTCGAAATTGGGCAGCCCCGCCTCGGCCGCCGTCGGCACATCCGGCAGGGCCGGCGCGCGTTGCGGCGCGATCATCGCCAGTGCGCGCAGGCGGCCGGCCTTGATGTGCGGCGCAGCCGCGGGAACGCCGATGATCACGAGATGAATCTGGCCGGCGAGCACGTCGTTCATCGCAAGATTCACGCCTTTGTAGGGCACGTGCACCAGCTTCACGCCGGCAACGATATTAAACAGCTCGCCCCCGAGATGGTTGGAGGTGCCGCTGCCGCCGGAGCCGAAGTTCATTCCGCCCGGCTTGCCCTTGGCCAGCGCGATGAATTCGCCGAGCGACTGCGCAGGTACCGAAGGATGGGTGATCATCACATTCGGTACGGTGGCCACCAGGCTGATCGGCGCGAAATCCTTGACCGGATCGTAGTTGAGCGTCGAGTACAGGCTGGGGCTGATCGCGAGCGAAGGCGCGACGAGCACGATGGTGTAGCCGTCGGGGGCGGATTTCGCCGCGGCCTCGGCGCCAAGATTGCCACCCGCCCCGCCGCGATTCTCGATCACCACCGGCTGGCCGAGACTCGCCGTCAGGCGATCGGCAATGATGCGGCCCAGAATGTCGGTGCCGCCGCCGGGGGGAAACGGCAGAATGAAGCGGATCGGCTTACCCGGATAGGCCCCGGAGCCCGCCTGTGCCAGCGTATTCCCGTGCGCGAGAACGACGCCTGCCGCGAACAACAGGGCGCACAGCCCGCGCAGCGGAAACCGGGGACAGACCCCTATTTCCGGCAACTTATATCCAGACAACCGCAGGGACAACATGAAATGGGAAATAGGGGTCTGTCCCCGGTTTCACTCAGGCGCTCTCGGCCTGCTGGGCGGCAGGTTCAGCCTCGGCAGCAGGCGCGACCTCCTCGAACAACTGTGCAGGAGGCGCGATCTTGCGGGCGTTGTGGTACGCCATGCCCGTTCCCGCCGGAATGAGCCTGCCGACAATGACGTTCTCCTTGAGGCCCCGCAGATCGTCCTTCTTGCCCATGATCGCGGCCTCGGTGAGCACGCGCGTGGTCTCCTGGAACGAAGCCGCCGAGATGAACGA